>DATMUT010000411.1:0-31831 GCA_035563755.1 Novosphingobium sp. | reverse complement strand
GGGAGGCCAGGAATGCCGGCACTGGCACCCTGGGCGGGGACGGCGCTGCCATCGGCCGGCCCTGCTGGCAGGCGGTGAGCAGCAGCATAGGCAGCGAGGCGATCACCGCTGCCGCGGTCCATGTCAGAATGCGCCTGTTCGGCTCCATCGGCGTTCTCCTTGAGTTTGGCCAGCCATGCAGCCTGCGCGGCGGCGGCGCGCTCGCGGTCGGCCTTCCAGCCGGCAAACAGCTTGACGGCATTGGCCTGCCAGTGGCGCGCCTGCCGCCGCTCCCACACGCCCCAGCCAAGGGCGAGCGCCAGCGCGACCAGCAGCAAATGGGTGGCGCTGGCGAAGGCCCATTTGAGGGCGGCGGCGCCAGCGCTCCTGATCCACGACCAGACGCCCAGCAGCTTGAGAGCAAGGCCCGGCATCAGGCGCCTCCATCCTGTGGGGGGCAGGGCGGGCGCACTGGCCCGTCAGGCACGAAAGCCGCGACCAGCAGCAGGGCAAAGCCGATCCAGTTGAACGGGCCGGGCAGCACTGTCACGCTGCCCATGCCGGCGGTGATGAACAGATAGGTCGAGCGCTCGTTCAGGCGGGCGCGCAGGCCGCGAAGCACGGGCAGCATCACGCAGCCCCCACGTTGAAGCGATAGAGGTCCGAGCCCTTCATGATCGCGCGCAGCGAGGCGCCATATTTGGGGTCGGTGGCGTAAACGCCGGTCAGCGCGTCGGCAAAGCGGTCGGGATCGGGCAGGGCGGTGCGCGCGCGGGCATAGGCGCCCTTGGTGGCCAGCAGCTTGCCGTGTTCGTCAAACGCTTCGGTGGCCGAGGCGAATTTGCGGAACGGGGCGGTGATCCAGTAGTCCTTGCCGGCCTTGCTCACCTCGCGCGTGCGCTTGTTCACATAGGGCACCAGCGGCACGCCCCTGGCATCGCAAGCGGCCTTGATGCCGAAATAGTTGAAGCAACCCAGATCAAACTTGCCCCAGCCGCTTTCGAGCGCCCACTGGGCAAGCGAAACGCTGGCGGGGATCTTCCATTTGGCCTGGCTGGCGCGTGCGGCATCGATGATGGCCTGGGGTGGTTGCTGTCCCATAAGCGTTCAGTTCCTTTCGCTATCGGCGCCCAGCGCCTTGTATTCGGCCATCAGCTCGCGCGCCCGGCGCAGCTCTGGCGATGACGGGTTGCGGCGCTCCTCGCTGCGCCACAGCAGCTCGAGGGCGATGGTCAGCAGCCTGTGCCGCTCGCGCGAAACCTCCTCGCGCGCCTCGCATCTGCTTCGGTCGGCGGCGGCCTCGTCGCGGATCTCGCGAATGCGGCCCTCGACCTTGTTCCAGACCCAGACGAGGCCGCCGCCAGCCGTGGTTGCGGCCGTGACGATGGACCCGATCAACTGGCCTGCATCGGCGTAATTCATGCTTGCCCCCCGGCACAAAAAAGGCCGCCCTCAGGCAGCCCATGGGATCAGGAAATGGCCGTTTTGCGTTACGGCATCAGCGTGGCGGGGGCGGTGTAGGTGTCGCCGTAATATCGGCCGCCCGCACCGAAGGCGACGGCATAGGCCGCGTTGTCCTTGGCCTGCACCTGCGCATAGGTGCGCCCGGAAACCGTCAGGTCTTCGAGGTAAACGCGATAAATGATCGCGCTGGCCGAATTGTTCTGCGCATAGGTCGTGCCCCACGAGCCATTCACCGCACCCACGCCAAAGTGGAGCGTGGACAGGAAGTCACCATATGAATTCGACAGCGCCGTCGAGCCATAAAAGGGGTTCGCCATCTGCTCGACGTGCATGCCGACCGTGTTGCGCGTGCCCACCGGCATCGCATAATTCGCCATGGTGCCAATGCTGCTGCCGAACTCGGCAAACCAGTAGTTGGAACCGGCGTTCTTGCCGAGGCCCAGCGTGGTGCCGGTATAGCCGGACAGAACCGGGGCCGTCAGGTTGTACCAGACCGACATGAACAGCTTGTTCGTCGGGTTGGCGTAGAGATATTCCTTGAGCGCGCCCGGCAGGCTCACGCCCATGCACTGCAACCCCGTGGTCATGGTCGTGCGCGAACTGGCCAGGTGCAGCCCGCCCTTGGGCGTCCATTCATAGCCAAAATTGACCTCGACACCGCTCGAATTCATGGAGTCCGTGCGCAGGATCACCGGCTTGGTGCCGCGCTTTACCGTATAGGTGCCAGACGCCAGCGTTTGGGCAGGCGTCACGGTCGGGTTGCCGGTTGCCTGATTGCCCGTGGCGAACGTGCCAAGCATAATCGTGCCGGCCGAATTCCAGAGCTCATCGCCAACATGCACGCCCGGGCATGTGCCCCAGCTGGTGATGGTCATCACGCCGTTGCTGCCCGATGAGCCGGTGATTTGCCAGGTGGTGGCTGTCTGCGCCGCCAGCGCCACGGCGCCAGGGCGCGCGGCAATGTTGGGAAACTGCACGACTGAATTGCCATAGCCCTGGTTGTAGGCGATGGGATTGAGCGCCGTGCCGGTCTGCGCATTGGCCGGGTGCGCGGGCTCGAACAGCATCAGCGATCCGGGCGCCAGCACCGAATCCACCTCGGCAAAGGGCAGCGCCGAGGCATTGGTGAGCGTGGCATTCAGCTTCATATCGAGACAGGACATATCAGAACCCCTTGGCGATGATGACGGCGGTCAGACCCGCCCAGGTGTTGGTGTAGCCGGTGGCATTCTCGTGCGTGCCATCGCCGATGGCGGCGCTGGTGACGTAAGTGTAGGTCTTGCCGGTGGTCGTGCTGGTCCAGGTGCCGGTGTATCCGGCCGCCTTGTGGTTCGCCACCGGGTCGAAATAGGCCGTGCCGAACGCAGCCTGTAGCGCCGCGTTATAGGCCAGATCTGCCTCGAACAGCGCGGCGCAGGCGGCATCGGTGCCGGTGTTCGTGCCGCCACTGTCAGACCCCTGGCCAGTCGGCACAAAGCTGTAGGTCTGCATAATGCCCAGCGTGATGACCTGCTTATACAGCGGGGTCATGCGGGTAATGATGCCCTGGATCTGCGTGATGCAGGCGGCCTGATTGAAATCGCTCTTGCCGACGTCGTTGCGCCCGGAACGGATAATTCCGGTCACATCACGCATGCCCTCAATCGACAGCGTAGACAGCACGGCAGACACCGAAGTCGTGTTGTCGAGATCGTCATTCGTGACGGTGATGGGCATGGCGGCCGTGCCCACGACAACAGCGCTGACCAGGTTGGTCGGAGTGAAGGCCCACACCGCCGCCGAACCGCTATACGTGCGCATGAGCGCGCCTGCGATCGCCCCGCTCGGGCCGGGCACGGTGATGGCGATGCCATAATTGGCGCTGGCGCCGCTTGCGTCGACAAGGAAATCATAATCGACGGTGCAGGCCGTGGCGCCCGAACTGGTCGCGGCGATGCTGCCACCGGGAAAGGTGATGTTGACCAGCCCCGGCACGCCATAGCGCGCGGCAATGGCCTGCGTACGCTGCGAGCCACGGCTGATACCATACAGGCGCCGCACCTTGCCGTTGATGGTGGTCATGCCGCCGCCGACAGTGCCCGTCGATGCGTTCTCAAGGCTCTGGCCGGTGCTGTCGCCAATGATGATGATGGCGCTGCCGGGGTTGACCGGCCGGGCGATGTCCGACCCGTCAAGCGGGCGATACATGGCGCGCTCGCTGGTGCCGTCCACCCATAGGGCGCGCGTGCCGTCGATGCGCGGTGCCATGGCGTGGCCGCTGGTGGTGATGGCCACATAGTCGCCCGTCGCCACCTTGCGCGTCCATAGCGTCTGTTGCCCGCTCACCAGGTCCAGCGTGCCGCCCAGAAACCAGGTGCCCGTGCTGTCGATCGCGCCGGGGAAGGCATCGGCATAGCGCGCGCGCAGCACTGTCAGGTCGGCCGGCCGCGCCGGGTAGCTCGTCGGGATGCCGCCCAGGAATGTCACGCCATCGGGTGACATCCAGCGATAGGCATAGCCATTGCCCTCATTGTTGGTGAGCGCCAGCGGCGAGTTGACCAGCGCGGTCAGCGGGATGGTGTTCGCCGGCACCGTTACCGGCGTGTAGAAGGTCACGCCCACCGTGGCATTGGTGTCGATGTCATAGATGACGCGGCCCGACGCATCCTTCTGGCGGAAGATCTTGGTGCCGATGACCGTCTGGTCGAACTGCGCGTAAACGGTGTTAAACGATGCCGCCACGGCATCCACGCCGGCCTTGCCATAGACGGCCAGCTGCGTGCCACCAAAGGGCGCCGTGGCCACCGCGCCGCCGTTGTTGCCATACAGCAGCAGCTGCGTGCCATCGGCCGAGGCCACCCAATAGGTTTTCTGGTTTGCGATCAGCGTGCCAACGGTGGCCGTGGCGGTCGCGCCGGTCACACTGCCCGATGGGAACGACAGCGTGGGCGCCGTGGCGCTGGCGGACAGGCCGGGGTTGGTGATGGTGATGGCCGTAACTGCCCCGCCGCTCACCGTGTAGGTGCCAGCAAAGCCGGTGGGGCCGCCCGACACGCCCAGCGCATAGGTGCCCGCCGTGCCGCCACTGCCGCCGGCCGTGATGGCCGTACCCGTCACGCCCTGCGGCAGCGCCGCCGCATAGGCATTGGGGAAAACGCCCGCTGCCTGCGCCGACGCCTGAGCCGCAGCGGCGGCCAGATCGGCGCCCAGCTTGCTGCTGGCAGCAGCGGCAGCAGCGTCGGCGCTGGCATTCTGGCTGGTCAAAGCAGCAGCTGCACTGGCATCAGCTCCTGTCTTGCTCGCAGCCGCTGCCGTTGCCGCATTCGCCGCTGCGACTTTACTGGTCGCGGCATCGGAAGCGGCCGCTGTTGCCATATCCTGGCTGACGAGAGCTGCCGCGGCAAACCCGCTGGCCTGGGCCGTGGCCAGATCGGCCGCGCGCGCGCCATCCAGCACGTTGGCGCCCATATCCAGAATAAGCGGTGAATCGCCCGAGGCGTCGACAAGCGTTGGCATCAGTACGTCACTCCGGGGAAGAGGGTAAACTGCCCATAGGCAAACAGCAGCTTGGGCAAGCCGCCCACGGTCAATTGCAGATCCCAGGCCAACGACAGAGGATCACTGGCCTCACTGGGGAGAGGGATCGCCTCGAGTGTGTTCTGATTGATCTGGGGGCGGATAGAGGTAGCTCCGACCACCGCGCCGGTTGTCGGGTGAATATAGCCTGCGTCGTAGGCAAGGCTGATACCCTCTGCTCCGGCGAGGGCATTTGTCAGCGATACCAGAGGTGTACCAGTATCTCCGGCAGCATCGCGGACCTGCATCAGGCAAGTCGCAGTGCTCCAGTTGAGGCCAAGGATGACAATATCCTGATCGCCGCTGGCGCCCCCCCAAGGCACATGGCGCCAGGCCGTCAAATCGATGCGGACAGCCTTCATATCTGTTTCCTGTGATGTGAGGTTGCTTAGGTGGATGCCGGCAATGGCTCGGCCACGGGGCGCCCATCTGGCCCTATCTCGACGGCAGAGGACAGGATCTCACCGGCCAGCAATTGGGCGCCGGCCTGGCGCTCGTCATCCGTTTCCACCCAGACGCGGGGCATCTGTCCAGGAAGGCCAACTGCATACATCATGCCGACCTCCTGATGGCCGAAACGTCGATATTGCGAAGAATGACCGTGGCATCATCGGCGGCCCAATCCACTTCGACAGTCGATGTGCCGGCAGCCAGGGAAATGCCGCTACGCTGTATACTGACAATATCGGTCAGCGCGCCCCTGCTCTGATAGGGGAATTGCTTGACGACGACACCATTGACCAGCACACGCAGGCCCCAGCCGCGCGCGGTCGAGCTGTAACTCTGCTCGGCATTGAAATACACGTCGATTTCAGAGCTATCGGCCAGGACGACGGACATGGAAGCCACAGCCTGCCAGCTGCCATTGCCGGTGAAGCTGCCGGAACTGAGCACCCGCACCGATCCGGTGACCGAGCCGGTGGCCAGCTGGGCGGTATCCACACTGCCATTTTGCAACGTTCCGCCGTTGATACTCAGCGCGCCAGCCGTGACCGGTCCGAAGATTGCTCGCGCGCCCAGAACTCCGCGCACGCGGTAGCGCACGGACGCCTGGTATTGTGCACCGCTGGTTATGCTGGTGATTTCCTTGCGCGTGATCGTGGGGGTATCGGTGCTGGCCGATATCCAGTTTTCGCTATCGGTCGCGGTCGAAATATAGGGGCGATACTCGATGATGACCGATTCTGTATTGGGATTGGTCACCGCGCCGGCCACCACCAGCGCGGGCGTCGCCGTACCATCGGCAGCCGTCAAAGTCGTGCCCGTCAAAGCCCAGTCAGTCGTGGGCGCAGCGATGCCGAAATCATAAGTAAGGCTCGAGATGGCCGGGGCCGTGCCGGTCTGGCCCAGGGCAAAGGCATGCTTGCCGTCCGTCTCGCCCTGCGCGGTCAGGGTGACGATGCCGGTCGAGGCATCGATGCTGCGGCCCGTGACCTTGACCTTGACCGACCAGCCTTCTTCCGGCTGGAAATAGAGGCAATCGCCCAGCTTGTAGTTCAGCCAGGCCGGGCCGACCGGGATGGAGACCGGCCCCAGCTCGCGCGCATCGCAAATGTCATAGGCGGCCAGCTGCGATGCTTGCGTCACGCTTTGCACCAGCGGATAGCTCACCTCCTTGGTGCGCTCCTGCCCGTCGATCTCGACATAATCGGCCACCGATACCTCGGCGCCGGACACCAGCTCCCAGTCGTGGTCCTCGCTGCGATATTGGGGGATGATGCCATTGATGCGCGTGCGGCGCGGCTGCGTGCCCTTGATCGTGCATTTGCCCACGATGTCGCGGTGGGTGATGGTGGCCAGCGCCGCGCGGGGCATGCGGTTGATGCAGGTGACCCGCCCGCCGATGATGGCCGGCGCCGCGCCGCCGGCCTGCAACATGGCCTTCAGGCTGTTCCACGGCGTGTCGGGCCGGGTGTAGACCTGCCCACCCAGCTTCCAGCCGCGCGCATCATTGAGGTTGGCCCCTTCCACGAAAGCGGGCACGTCGATCATGCCGATGGGCGCGCCGGGGCCGGCCACGCGCACGCCGTTCTGATAGCGCCCCAGGCACCAGGTCAGCGCATGCAGGTGGGGATCTTCCGACCACACATAGGTACTCTCGTCGAGCGCGCGGCAGGGGCCGGAGCCGCCCGGATAGGTGCTGTCGAGCCGGGGATCGTACACCATGACCCCCTGAATGATCCATGCCGGGGCGGGGATGCTGGTGATCGTATCTTCGCGGCTGCTGTCGTAGGAGAAGGTGTCGAACACGCAGGCCAGACCCGACAGCTTGTCGGCCTCGCCCCAGTTGCTGTACCCCTCGTCATAACCCACGGCATGCGTCTCGGGGCAAAGGCCGAGCGTGCGCTTCTCCCAGATCAGCCGGCTGTAGGTGCCCGTCGCCGCACCGCCGCCACCCTGGCCGGTGCCATCCCATACCACCGTCGTCTTGTTCAGGAAGGTCGTATTGATCGCGAGGATGGGCCCCAGCGAGAGTACCGTGACATAACCGGCAAACTCGTTGTTTCCGCCGCGCATCAGCCGGGCAACGATGTTGCCAGAAACCAGCGTGCGCCCCATGGCATAGGGAATGCCGGCATAAGGGTCGGCTTTCCATTTGGTCTGGCTGCCGCCGCCGCTTGGCGCGGGTGAGTTTATGAGCGCGCCGGCTATCATGGATAAGTCGAGCGCGGCTGTGACCCCAAGCAGGCCCATCAGCACGGTCGAGGAAAAGCCAAGCGTTGTGCCAAGGCCAATCATCAGGCCGTTAAAGGCGGTGATCAGGCTGACGCCGCCGGCCAGCGCCACGCCGGCTGTGGCCACCACCACCACCGCCGTCACCACAATGGCCGCGATCTTGAGCACCTTCATGCGCTGGCCCCTACCGGATGCGCGCGCCAGGCCGCGACCATCTGCAAGGGCTGCATGATGACAGCGCCAGCCGGCGCGTCGGGGTGCCAGCCCATTACACGCCCGTTGCCCATGGCGATGGTGAGCGTGGCCAACTGGTCTGCGCCAGCCGCGCCCTCGGGGTCGGCGGGCATCTGGATGATGTCGCCGGCCAGCGCTGCTGCAGGCGTGATGCGCTCGAGCCCCAGCGCGTCGAGCGCGGCGGGAATGCTGGCGTGGCCGGCCCTGGCCAGAGCTGCCAGCGCGGTCTTGGCGGTGCGATAGGACCGGGCGGCGGGCAGGCGGATCCTGTAGCCCAGGCGGCGCAGGTGGCTGGCCGTCATGCGCACGCAATCGGCCTCGCCCATGCGCCAGGGGCGCGCGCGCCATTCTTCCAGCGTCGCCTCGGCTGCCCGGGCGCGCTGGATCAAAGCATGATCGCTCATGGTTTCCTCAGGTGCGGTTGTAGGTTTCGGTGTAGCCGGGCAGGTTCGAGCGCGTGTAAACCACGCTGCTGTCCCACTTTTGCGCCCAGGGCAGGTCGTATTCCACGCCGGTGGCCATCTTCATGCCGGTCTCGCCGGGCCAGACCTTGCGGTGGAAGGCGTCGGACAGGCGGCGCCCTTCCTCGATCTGGAAGAAGCGGTCGGCCACCGAGATCACCGTATATTCCAGCCGCCGGTCATTGGCGTCCCAGGTGATGCTGGGCACGTCCAGCTCGCCTACGAAAACGGCGTAGGGATCGGGCAGGACAATGCCTGTAAGCATATCGAAAACGCCGATGCTGGCCGTTACCGTCGCGCCCTGCACGCTCGGGTCGGTCAACAGCGAAAGGGCAACATCATCGGCGGGGATCAGGCCCAGCTGCAGCTCGGGCGCCTGATCGCCCACCTGATCGGCCAGCCCCTTGATGGTGTCGAGCGTGCCATAGGTGGGGTCGCGCCCCACATAGGTCAGGCCATTCCAGCTGAGCGTGCCCGAGCCGTCGAGCAGGCGCAGGTCATAGGTGGGAAACTGGATGCGCACCGCGCCGAACAGCGGCACGCGCGGCTGCACCATGGCCGTCTGCACGGCCGGGCTGAGTTCGGCCATGGCTATTCGTCCTCGGTGATGGTGATGGTGCCAAAGTCGCAATAGGGCGCGGTCATGCGCGTCCACGACACCTCATTGCCCGACAGGCTGCCCTGAATGCGGGGCGCGGCAAACTCGCAGCTGTCGCCATCGGCCGGGCTGACGCGCAGCATGGGCAGGATGGGCAGAGACATCTTGCCATCGGTGCCTGCGATGGCTGCCGCGCGGGCCATATAGAGATAGCGTCGGCCGTTTGTGGCGATAGAGAAGAACTGCCCCACCCGCACGGTATAGCCGGGGCGGAAACCGCGCATGGCCAGCACCATGCCTGTTTGCCCGGCGTCATCCACCACAGGCGACCCGGGCAGGCCAATAGCCAGCCCATCCTGTCGGAACCGGGTCAACACGCCGAACAGCTTGCCCGAGCACAAGGCTGCCGACCATTGCCGCCCCGCAGGCTCTGTCCGCATGATCGGCATGGTGATGTCGAGCGCCCAGCGGGTGCCCAGACGAATGAGCGTTTGCACCGGCCCGCCCATGAAGGGTTTGAGCTGGCCACCATAGTCGATAAGCCGGGGCTTGTCGGTTTTGACGCCGCCCTTGGCCGGCAGGATTACGGGATCAGTCATGTCACTTCAACGTGTTGCGCTGGCGGTTGGCCAGCTCGGCTAGGGTCATGTCTGGCGCGGCGGCCAGTGCGGCGGTGGCTTGTTTCTGCGATATCAGCTGCAGGTTCCCCATCAGTTCATTGGCCAGGATCGAGCCTTTGGCATCGATGGTGAAATGCTGGATGACCTGGGGCGTGGCCGGGCGCAGCGATGCGGGCGAGGGGAGCGCGGGATAGGCGAGGGCAGAGGCCGCGCCCACAAGGCCCCCATCGGCATATTTGGGGAACGTCCCCTTGTTCATGGCATCGATCAGCGGCCAATAGGCATTGACCGCAGCCTCGTTGACGATGCCCTCGCCATTGCTGACCATGATCGGGTTACCGCCATCGACCAGCGCCAGAATGCTGTCGCTGGTGCCGGTGCCCGGCCCGCTGATCATGCCGGTCGACAGGCGCGTGCCGCCGGCCGCATAGCCGGGCAGGCCGCCGGTGCGATAGCCCACCAGCCCGCCGGTGGCCTTGCCAGAGACCTTGCCGCCGGTGGACAGCCCAAAGCCCAGCACCTTGACGATCATCTGCTCGATGGCGATGCGCGCCAGATCGGCAATGATGCTGGTGGCCATGTCCTTGAAGGCCTGCCCGGCGCTTTTCGTGCCGGATATGAGGCCGACCAGCCCGTCTTCCAGACTGTGCAGGCCGTTGACCTCGACCTGCTGCAAGGAGGCGTTGATATCGGCGGTATTGGCCTGCAGCTCCTGCTTCCATGCCTTGATCGGCGAGGCATATTGCCGGTTGGTCTGCTGCGCCTTGAGGGCATAGGTCGCGTTGATGTTGCCGACCTCGGCCATCCCCTGCTCGCCGGTCAGCTGTCCGTCGTTCACCTTGCGGTCGACAGCCAGAATGGCCTGCTTCTTCTCGTTCTCGAGGATCTTGAGCGCCAGCTCACGCCGCTGGGCGGTGGTGAGCGCCAGCGCGGACTGGCCCTGCAACAGCTGGGTCTCGTAATTGAGGGCCATGCGCTGGGTCTCGGTCCAGCGATTGCCGACATCGCGCCGGGTACGCTGGTCGATCTGCTGTTTCCTGGCCTCGGCGACCTCGTCCTGTTTGGCCTGCAGGGCGGCAATGTCGGCGCTCGACCATTTTTCGCGCCGGCCCTGTTCCTCGGTCGCGCGCCGCTCGCGGTCGCGCGCAGAGTCGACAGCGGCCTTGTCCAGCCGGTCCAGCTCCTCGAGATCGGTCACGTTCTGCCGGGCGATGCTGGCCAGCTCGGCCAGCGCGCGAAAATCGGCCTCGTCATAGGCCGCGTCGGACTTCTTCTCTGCCTCGGCGTCGCGCGCGGTGGTGTCCCGGGCCTTCTTGGGCTTCACCTTGGCGGCGGCGGAAGCCTGCTCGATCGCTGTCAGTTGGGCCTGATATTCCCCGTCGTTCAACAGGCCGAGCTTGTATTTGTTCAGCAAATCCTCGCGCTGGCGATCAAACCCGGCCTGCTTTGCCGCTTGCGGGGTGGCATTGTCCTTTGCCTGCGATTGGATTTGCACGGCTCTGGCGGCGCGCACATCGCGCTCGGCGGCAAGTTCGGCCTCCTGCACCTTGGCCAGCTGCTCGCGCGCGGCATCGACGCGCGCATTGGCACGGCGGATGGCCTCGTCTCGGGCCGCACCAGCCCCGGCGCCGGGCATGCCGCCGCCATAGGAGGGGGAGGCATTGGCCCCCTTCTGGGCTGCAAGCGCGGCCTGCAACTCCTGCCGCGCGGCGGCGACCTGCCCTGCCAGGCTGACCTGATTCTGCTGTGTGTTGGCCAGCTGTTCCTGGGTGAGCTGGCGCCGGGTCTTGAGCTGCCGCTCCAGTTCCTCCGACAGCTTGCGCTCTCGGGCGATCGCGCCATCCAGCGTTGCGTCGAACACGGCCTGGGCCTGCTGTGCCAGCCGGGTGCTTTCTGCCTGTTCCTTCAGCTTGCTTGCGGCATCGCCCACCTTGTCCTTGAACATATCAAGGTTGCTGAGCAGCGGCACAATGGCCACCGCTGCGGTCGACAGTGCCATGCCCCAGGGGCCACCAAGGAAGCGCAGGAGCACATTGCCTTCGTTCCCCATCATCTGAAACGCGCCGATGATCTGGCCGAACTGCTGGCTGAAAACCATCATGGGCGGCATGCCGCCGGCCAGGCTGGTGGACACGTCGCTGATCTGGAAGGACAGGTCGCGCATGGCGTTTCTGGTGGCGCCGCTGACTTCCGCCGAGCGGCGCTGGGTATCGTTGGCGCGGCCCATCGCCTGCTCCATCGCGGCCAGCACACCGGCCTGGGTGCGCAGGGATGCCGCCTGCTGATCGGCCTTCGCCGCCGCCAGTTCAGAGGCCACCGCGACCTGCCGCAGGGCCAGCGCCTCGCGCTCATTGGCCCCCTGCGCCGCGGCGGCGCCGGCGGCCTGTTCGCGATAGGTCGCGGCCAGCCGCTCCTGCGCGGCGGCGGCCTCGAGCGTGCTGGCCGAGGTCATGCCGCCCAGCGGGTCGAAATTGCCGCCCCCTGCGGTAGCATTCCGGGCCGCCCGGTTCCACTCCTGCACCTGTTGCGACAGATTGCGGCCGATCTGGGCACCGGCATCGTTGCCGCTGCCCGACAGGGAATCGCGGATCTTCTGCTGGATCCCTTCCAGCACTTCCTCGGTCGATTTGCTGAAGTCGGCCAGATCGGTGGCACCCGAGCGCAGCGCGGCCTTCAACTTGTCGGTCTGGCCGTCAAGGATGAGGACAAGGGGCTTTACGGCCATGGGGTGTTCTCCAACAAAAAACCCCGCCGGTCAGGGCGGGGTTCGTCATTCGTCCGGCTTGTGCGGCGTTATTTTGCCGGCTGTGCCACTGGCGTTGCGACCGGCGAGGCCACGGTGACTGCCGCCAGCGTTCCGGTGGTCACGCGGGCTGCATTGGCGGGCACGTTAAAGGTCAGCGGCTCTGCCGTGTAGGCGCGCATCTGCTGGCCATTGGGAATGGCGGCGGAATGCCCCTTCACGAAAGCGCCCAGCACGCCCACGGCAACCACTGCGCCAACGGCTGCGCCGGTGTTGCCTTCGCCTTCCTGGCGGTGCTTGCCGGTCAGCGGGATCTGGCGGCCATTGAGGGTGAGCGTGTTGAACGCGACTTCCATCTTGCCCGACTTGCCAAAGGCCCCGGTGCCGGTACGATACATCACCGTGCCTTCGCCCATGGTGCCCCGCGGGATCAGGACCACGCCATTCTGCATCACGTCGAACACGGTCGACAGCTTGAACTTGTCGCCCACCTTGGCCGACTTGGTGGTCAGGCTGTCGTTGGGCGTTACAACCAATTCGGTGTTGGGTGGCAGCACCAGCGCCTGAAATTCCGGCGCGGCAGGTGCGGTTTCCTGCACAACAGTGGCCGGTGCTGCCGGAACTTCAGCAGGCACAGCAGCTACAGTGGCCGTAACGGCCATCAGAAGAGTAATCATTTTGTCGCCCCCTTGTTAAGCCGAGGTCGCTTAGCCGGGCGCGCAAAATGTTGGAATATGAAAAGGATCGATATTGGATTGCCAGCCAATTTACTCCACCAATCGGGCATTCGCCCGCTGCCGGGCTTCAATCATCGCCCAGATTTCGTGCGGGGTGGCTTTCCAGAACTGGTCGGCGCTCCACCCGAAGGCGTCCATCATGACGCCCATCAGCATGCGGTAACGGGCATGGCCCTCTAGGGCTGGCCCGTCACCGCGCGCGGCTCCCCCTGCGGGGTGTATCCGCCGTTCACCACATTGGCCATTACCGCCGACAGGATGGCCAGCACCTTTACCTGCCCCTCGGCATAGATGAGGTCGGCCAGCACCTCGTCGCTGATGTGCGCGGTCAGCTTGTCATCAGGCGCGGCGCCCGCCCGGATGAACGCGCCGGCAATAATGCCCAGATCGCGGTAGCCAATGGCCACGGCGCCGGCCCGCTGGCACAGGGCCAGCATGCTGCCGCCCAGCGCATCCTCGATGGCGAGCGCTGCGGCCACGGTGGGGCGCAAGCGATAGGCGGTGCCGCCCAGGGTAAGCGTCACCTCGCCGCGCACGGCATTGGCCGCAGGCTGGGCGCGCTGGCCACCCCGCGGCGAACGGGGCGAACGGGGCGCGGCCATCAGCTACCACTCCCCACATAGGCCGGGTCGGGCACCTTATCGATGGTGGGCGCAGCGGCCAGCGTCAGGTCAAAGCTCCAGCTGGCGCCGTTCTTCTGGTCATAGTCGTCCGAGAAGTTGCCCACCGACATCATCGCCTGGAAGAACACCTCGCCGGTCAGCGTGCTCACAAACTGGAACTCGGCCACCGGCACGGCCATCTTCTGCACGGCATACAGGCGCGAGTAGCCGGCGTCGGGCAGCTTGGTCACGCCGTTGATCGAGGCGGTGATCGACTTCTGGCCAAAGCCGCTGGTCTTGTAGGTGCCATCGTCCTTGGACGTGGTGTCGATGCTGTCGCTGCTGCCCTTGCGCGACGTTTTCTGCTCGCCGGCAATGATCAGGAAGGCCGGCGTTGCCGCGCCATCGCTGACCTTGATGCGAAAATCCTTACCCTGCTGGGCGGTGGCGGTCATGGGTCTGTCTCCTCAGGCGGGTTGAGCGGTAAAGGCGAAGGTGGAAAGGGACACGTAGGTCACGCCGTCGGCGATGGCCTCGCCGGCAATCTCGGTGTCGACCACGGGGCGGGTGAACACGGCGCCAGCTGCAGCAATGGGCCGGTTATTCAGCGCCTTGCGCACGCGGCCCATCATCCAGATCAGTTCGTCACGCTGGTTGCCGCGCCATTCGCAAATGACCTCGATGTCGATCCGGGCCATCTGTTCGTCGCGGGTCGAGGCGTCGGTGGCTTTGATGGTGCCCAGCTTGATGAAGGGGGGCGGGGTGTCCTGGGGCACATGGTCGAACACCTGCAGGCCGGCGGGCGCGCCCGGCAGGGCGGCAATGGGCAACAGCGCGGCGATCACCGCGCGGATGGACGGCGTCAGCAGGTCGGCATCTTCATCCATCGGTCAATCCCCGGCTTTGGCCAGAACGCTGTCCCAGAAGCGGTCCTGCACGCCTTGCAGCACCTGGTCGAAGCGGCTTTCGAGGTGGACGAAGGGCCGCGCGGGGCGCGCGGGCCAGCGCAGGCGATAGGTGGAGACCACGTCCTCGGTCCGCTTTTTGCCGCGTTGCAGGCGCAGGCGGCCCTTCACGCGCTTGCGGCGCTGCACCATCTTCTCGCCCGCCTTCACGCCATATTCCTGCATGATGGCGTAGAACCGATCGTCCTTGCGCTTCATGTCGGGGTAGCCGACGCGCACGCGCAGGTTGTTCAGCGCCTGCGCGACTGTGAGCGCATCGCGCAGGCGGCCGGTGCGCACGGGCGCTGCCGCCTGCTGGGCCTCGAGGATGTCTAGGCCGATCTGGCCCAGATCCTCTGCCAGCTGCTTGCGCGCGGCCGGCTCGATGCTCGCCCAAAAGGCAATGTTCGCCTCGAGGTTGGCCACGCGGTCATTCGCCATCGTCAGCCTCCACGCCTTCGCTCGTTGCCAGAATGCTCAGCCATTTGCGGTTGCCGAACGGGTCATAGGGCGGGGCGGCAATGGCCAGATTGGTGCCGTCGGGCAGGCGCAGCTGGTCGCTGGCCAGCACGCCTGCGCGCCAGCGGATCGTGATGCGCCAGCTGCCGATGCCCTCGAAGGAATGCGCGATCACCGCCTCGCGCCCGGCCAGGCCGATCACCTCGGCCCATGGCTCTGCAATGGTTGACCATTGGCGCAGCTGGCCGCCATGGCCATTGTCGACCAACTCGCCGCGGCGGATTTTGACCCGTTCTCGCAGTTTTCCCGGGCCCATCAGCGCCCCCCATAGCTGGTGGCCTGACCAAGGAGCCAGGCAGCCGATTGCGGTAATTCCATGGGCGTTCCGCGCTGATCGACGGCAACAGACTCGCGATTTTCATACCAATGGCCGATGGTCAGGAGTATTGCCTGCACAACCATAGCCAGGTCATCGGCACCGAGCGGCGCCAAGGTGTATTCGATCACCACGCAACCGGCCCTGCCATCGGCTTCAGGCCAGCAGTCAATCGGCGAGACGCGGCCCGGCACTTCGTCGATGCTGACCAGCCAGGAGGTGCTGTCCATTTCCTGCCAGCCCTCGGCCAGCGTGCGCCAACGGATAACATCGATGTTGGCCAGAATGCCGCCGGGCAGAGCGATAGCCACGGCCCGATTGCGCTCGGACGCTGTCAGCGCAGGGGCGCGCGCATGCGGGAACTGGTCAAGCACCAGTTTGCGTTGACCGCCGAGCACCGATTGGTTGATTTCGACCTCACAAGCGCGCCGTGCTGCAGTGATCAGGCCGCCAAGATAGGCATCCTCGCCCGTTCCGCTCGCATCGATACGCAGATGGACCTTGATCTGATCGAGCGAAACGGGTTCGGACATGGCTCAGGCCGCGCCCTGTACGATGCCGTCTTCCTTCACCACCGTGACGGCAATGGGGGTGCCGGTGGCATGGGTGCCGGCAAAGCTGGCGGTAACCTTCAGGTATCGCCGGCCCGCGATATAGCCGACCTTCTGGACGTCAGCGGCGGCCTTGGCGGCGTTGATCAGCCGAACAACGCCGTTCGTGATGGTCGCCGGGGCGACGGCATCGACGACGATGTCGTTGGCGCCTACGGCAAGCTGGTCGGAACCGTCGGCGGCATCACCGTGGGTCACAGAATATTGCAGGTAGTTGGCGGCGGTGAACGCAATCCCACCGATGCCGGTATGCAACAGCAGGGTGGCAGCCTGAAAATCGGCAAGGTCGATCAGGGGCGATGCCTGGGTGGCGGCGTAAACGCCGGGCGTGATGGCTTCGACCGGGGCTTTCTCGGTCGCTTCGTCATGGTTGGGGGTCATTTTCTGTTCCCTGCAAGCGGCGCGGCCGGCCCCAAAAGGAGCCGGCCAGCCGGTGTTGGATCAATTAGGGGTGATCAGCTCGCTGCGATCTTGAGCAGCTTGAGGGCCTCGAAGTTGACCATCCCGCCGCCGGTGCGCCGGCGCATATGGAACTTCACGAAGCCGGGCACGGTGATGTTGTCGCGGATGACCGACGTGCCCAGGCGATCGACGATGGTATAGGCCTCGGCAAAGTTGCCGAAGGCCAGCGGCAGGGTGTTCGCACCGAGTTGGGGCATATCTTCGCCATCAGCGACGGCATAGCCGAAGATCGTTTCCACCAACGCACCATCGCGCAGCCGCAGGTCGACCAGATAGTTGCCCTGACCATCCTTGAGCTTGCGGATCTGACCCAGGGTCTTGCGGGCCGAGATGAAGTTTGCTCCCTGACGATAGCCGGCCTTCACCGCATAGATCATGTCGATGAAGCAATCCGCCGGGTTCGTAGCGGCAAAGCCATCGGCCTTGCCCGAGGGGACATACTGCAGCTGGCCCCAGGGGCGGGTGGCGTCGTCGGTGGCAACGGCGGTATACTGCAGGAAACCCTTGGGCTTGCGCACACCGTCGCCGTTGACGAAGGCCGCATTCTCGCGGCGGGCAAACTTGCTGGCGGCTTTGTTTGCGATCCAGGCTTCGACGTCGATGCGGCCGTCTTCGAGCAGCTTCTGGGTGACCATGGGGTAGGCCATCAGCTCGTTGACGTCGATGCCCCACATGCCGATCTGCGCCGCACTGGTTTGCGGCCGGCTATCGGTCTCGCCAACCCACAGAGCGTCGGCCTCGCCATTATCAATCGGGCCTTCCAGGCGGTCGGTGCCGATCGAGACGACGTTGGCCAGCTGGCGCATTGGCGTGGTTTCGTAGATTTTTGCGACCATGCGGCCCGAGGCGTCGGGGGTGACCCAATAGCCGCCGGCGGGATCCGAACCGACCATCAGGGTAGTGGCCTTGGCCTCGCCCCGGCGCAGATAGGTGCCCAGATCGGACTTGTACTCGGCCAGCTTGGCAGCGTCATAGCCCTTTTGACCCAGCAGTTCGCCAAATTCTGCTGCCTGCTTGGCCTCAACGGCGGTGCCGCCGCCGCCCAGCGCCAAACGGTTGGCCTTCGCCTCCATTTCGTCGAGGCGGCGGGTCAGGTTGCTCTTCGCCTCGTCGATCGCGGTGTTGATGCGGTCGACCTGTTCGGCGGAAACGACGTCTTCGGCCTTCTTTTCGACCTGCTTCAGGCGTTCATCGTTCTTCGATTTGAATTCCTCGAAGATGCGCGAGAGCTGATCGACGGCCGTCTTGACCTCAGTGGTGAGGGCCGCGGTATCCTTGCGCTCAGGTGCAAACGAGATGGGCGACGCGCCCGCGAGGAACGCGCCACGAGTAGAAATCAACATGGGGGAACTCCCGGAATTGGGGCTAGCTGCGGAGCATCTCAGCGGCTCGGCGCAGCGACATGAGAACTTCCTTTGTCCCTTCGCGGGGGTCATTCTCGGGTTCGTCACCACCGTCACGGAGGATCTGTTTCATCACGGCCACCGCCATCACGGCCTGGCTATGCGAGAGGCCACCCGCGCGAAATTTGGCCTCGGCCTCGCGCGGGTTGAAGGATTTGACGCCGGCAATCTGGGCCTGCGGCAGCATAGGGAAGGTAACGACCGAGATTTCCCAGAGGTCGACCTCTTTGAGGTGCCGGGCGCCGGTCTTGCGATCGACACTGTCTTCCAGGGTACGGTAGCCGATGGAAAGGCCGCGAACAGCCTTCGCCTCGATCAGCGCGCGCGCCTCGGCCGCCTTGGCAACACCCTTGGTCAGTTGCCCTGTGACGCGCAGACCCTTTTCATCCTCGGCCACATCGGTCCAGGTGCCAATCGGCGTGCTGGGATCGTGGTTCCAGAGCATGGGGATGTTCATGCCCTTGGCGCGCCAGGCCGAAAGGGAAGCGGTAAACGCGCCGGGATCGACGATGTCGCCGCCAAGGTCCAGCAAGCCAAAAACCGAACCATAACCCGAGATCGTGCCGGTGTCGGATGCCAGCTTCAGCTCGAGGCCAAGGTCAAGACGGTCAAGCCCATCGGTTCCGGACTTGCGCCCAGGTGCCCATTTCCTTGCAAAATCGCGCATGTCAGGCTCCGGTAGGCGCAGCTGGGGCGCCGGTGAGGTCGCGGCCATCCTGAATCTGCATATTGGCCTCGACGATGTATTGGGCCCCGCCCGGATCCTCGCGCGGGTTCATATTTTCCTGCTCGCGCCACTCATTGGCATTCACGATACCGTTGCGCCGCATGATCTGCAGGCCTTCCTGGCGGGATTTGTAATCGCCGCGCATCAGGGCCGCGAGATTGAAGGTCAGCTCGTAGCCCTGCGCGTCTTCCTGCTCGGTCAGCAGCGCGGCCTCGCCAGACTGCTCGAGCCGGCTTGCCCAGGGGGCCAATCCATGCACGACGTGGGCAACCAGCAACTGCTCGACGCTGGCATAGGTGGCGGTTTTGTCGGATTGGCCGACCATCAGCGGGATGACGCGCGCGGCGCGGCAGACCTCCTCGATTTGCAGGCGCCGCGTCGCCACGTGTTCGGCATCGACGCCTGTCATTTGCTGGCTGACCCACTTGGCGGCCCGATCAAGGATCAGGGGGCTGCCCTTTTCCTGCGCCGCATGCTTTTTCAGCCATTCTGTCAGTTGTTTGTGCTGTTGATCGCTCAGCGAGCCCTCAATGGAATAGATGCCTGTCGGCTGGGCGCCATTCTTGTGAACAGCGGCATGCGCAGCTTCCAGCGCGATGGACAGGCCCAGCGCTTCGCGCGCCAGCCGTACCGATTCCATGCCCATCCAACCATTCCACGACGCGCCGCGAATGTGCCAGATCATGCTGGCGGGAAAGCGGCGGGTAACGTGATCAATGCCGGTCACGTCGTAAACCAGCGAATAGTCCTCCATCTGGGTCACGACGACGCGCGAGGGCTCGATGATCACCAGTTCGTGAATGCGGCCACTGCCCACCCGATTGACGAACACATAGGCGTTGCCCACCAACATCAGGTGAAACAGCAGCGTTTCCCAGAATTCAAAGGCCGATTGCCAGTTGTTGGGGCGCCTGTAGAGCAGCCGGTATAAAGGATGATCAGCGGCCGCCTCGAGGCCGGCGCCATTCTTGCGCGGCCGCATCAGACGGCAGCGCGACTGCGCGATGCCTTCACCCATCACCTTGCAACAGGCCAACATGGTGCTGACCTCGAGCGCGGTCGACCATGTGACGTTGACCCCCGACTTGCTGGCAGGCCCCAAAAGGTAATCGGGCAGGCTGGTCAGCGTGAGCGCACCGCTTTTCCGGCCAAGAAGCCTATGGATCCAGCTCATGAGCTTTCCCAGAACGATTTGGTGGATGAGGAGCCCATGGCACGCAGGGCACCTATGGCCATGCACACTGCCACGGCAGCGTCGATCTTGTTGACGGCCCGCTCTTTGGCGAGCCAGCGATTGCCCCAACGATCGCTGTCGGTAACAGCGCTCATCATGGCGGAAATCAGCACCGGATTGCTGCGAAAGCGCACCCGATTTTCCAGCAATGCCTGTTCAAGCTCCAGCAGGCTTGCCGGCATCCATAGCCCTTCGGCCTCGCGCTGCTCGGCCTCTGCCGCCAGCTTCATGGCCTCGGTTGGCTTGCCCTTTTTCGTGCCACCCTGTGGATGCTCGACAAATGCGAGCGACAGGCCGAGCTGCTGGCATTCCTCCTCGAATTTCTTGAAGGCGTATCGGTCATAGGCGACGATCCCCACCTCGAAATTCGTCGTATCCTCGGCAAGTGCCTGGGCGACATGGTCGAAACGGATTGTCTGGCCCTTGGGCGCCTCCAGAAAGCCCTGCTCTGCCCATAGATCATAGGCCATCTTGTCGCGTTCTGACCGCGATTTCAGCGTGTCGCCGGGCGTCCATGCCGTGATCCACACGTCATAAGTCGGCTTGGACAGGACTTGCGGCACTCCATCGACGATAACTTCGACATCGATGCTGCCCGTCTCGACGGCGCTGGCCTTCACGGTCAAATCGCGGTTCTGCGACAGGTCGATGCCATTGGCGATGCGCTTGCCTGCGTGCTCCACCAGCGGGTCGAAGTCAGCAAGGGCCGGCTCGAGCATTTCGCGCGTGATCCACGCGGTCTCGGCATCTGTCCAAACGCAGAAATGCAGGCGCAAGATGCCGTTGCGCTTGCCCGGCATGTCCTTGGCCTGCTTGACCACCCCGGCAAGGTAATCCTCGGTGATGGTCACGCCCAGGAGCGGGTTTGCCTTTGGCCAGCAAGTGGGATCGTTCAGCGGATCATCGCCCTTGTCGAGCGAGCAGACGTAGCTGAACGTCGTGTCGTCTAGCGGCTCGCCAAGATAGGCTGCGTCATCGTCCTTTGCGTGCGGATTGCCGGCCGCGACCTTGACGGCGTGTTCATGCTCCTCCCATGCGACGGAATTGCGGTCAGAACCACTGTTTGTGATCATGAACAGCAGTGGTTGGCGGCGGAATTTGAAGCCGCGTTCCAACATTTCCATGGTGCCCCGATCGGGATGCTCATGCACCTCGTCGCACAGCGCGAAATGGGGGCGGGGGCCTGAGCCCGTTTTCTTGGCTTCACGGCTGATCGGGCGGAAAAATGAGCCAGACCTGAGATGGGCGAGGTTGTATTCGCGCCCCGGGCCACCGCTTTTTTGCAGCCGCTTCGCCAGATCAGGCGATTTGTCGACCATGTTGACCGCATCGCGGAACAGGATGTTGGCCTGATCCTTGGTTGCGGCGGCGGCATAGATCTGTGCGCCCGGCTCGTCATCAGCCGTCATACCATAAAGCCCAACGCCGCCCGCGAGCGGCGACTTGCCGTTACCCTTGCCCTCCTCGATATATGCGCGGCGGAAGCGCCGCGTGCCATCGGCCCGCTTCCAACCGAACAGGCAGCCGACTTTGAAATCCTGGCTTGGCGCCAACCTGAAAGGTCGCCCTTCGAACTGACCCTCGCTCAGCTTGAGCCGGCTCTCAAAGAACCGGATCGCGCGGTCGGCCCCGGCGCGATCGTACATGAGCCCGCGCGCTGCGCCCTTTTCCAAGTCATCCAGATGGCGCCGGCAGGCATTGCGTACATGCGGCCCGGCAACGATTTTCCCGGCAACGACGGCTATGGCATAGAGCGTGGCCCGGTCAGTCTCCGAAGAATTCGTCCTTTTCTTCCTTGTCTTCGGCGTTGCCGCGGTTGCGTTCATCCGTCAGGCCCAATTCGCTCATGTAGGCGCGCAGCTGGCTGTACTTCGAGGCCGGGAACATGCGCCCACTCTCGCGCCATTCTTGCCAAAGGTAGCAAAACAGGATGGCGGACGGCTCGCGGGAGGCGTCGAGCCAGCCTGCAGGTTCGATGTATTGTTTCCAGGCCTTGGCAGCCTCACCGCGCAGATACGCGGGTTTGACCAGCTTTCCGAAGCCTGTTGCCGCAGCTTCAACCTTCTCTTCCGCCGCCTTTTTTGAGCCGTGCCGCGTGGTGTTGTGAGTGCCCGTTACCAGCCGCAGCGCGGCCGGTTTTGGCTTTGCTCCTCTGGTCGCCATGGCCGCCTCTTCGGTCGATCAAATTGACTATCCCAGACAATCAATCTGCAAATGCGTGAATTTTCCGATGGTGCGGTGTCCAGCCCCCAATCTGCCAGAGATTTGACCCCGCCCAGGGGGGGGCGATCAGACGGGCCAGCCATCGCGACCTATGCGAATGCGGGGGCGCATCCGAGGGGCAGTCCGTCCTGCCGCACGTGCTGCCTCTTGCGATGTCTTTTCATCATGGTGGGGCTGACACATGCCGGCAAGGTTGCCGCGTTCATCTGTGCCGCCCTCAGCCAATGGCGTTATATGGTCGCAGATGGTGCTGATGCTGGCATGCGTCACTTCGCCACGCTCTATGCACCACCGGCAGAAGGGCTCCTCACGCAGCACTTGCGCACGCAATTTACGCCAGGCGCTACCACGAAGCCGGTTGGGGCTGCTACCATGCCAAGCCATGCGCAGATCCCCAAACGCAAAAACCCGCCGATGGGGCGGGTTCTTCAGGCGCGGCTCTAAAGTCTGACGTGTTCTTGCATTGTTTCCGTGGGAGGTCAAGGGGCGCGATTGGCGGACGATCCGGAAGGTCCCTTCCGAGACGCAGATTTGGCCAACCCGCTGTTCATTCACGGCCCCAGAAATCTGCTTCTAAATGCCTGTGTCCGGGGGCTGACCGGAACCGCTCCTTTTAAGGGCGTCGGCTGACTTAGCAGGCATTCCAAACGGCGCGACAAATCCCGGCTCGGCGCCGTATTCAATCATGTAAGCAAGTCTGGAGCTTCCCGAGGGCAGGCAGGGGCAGTCCTCGGCCCGCCAGCCACGCCGATTATACGCCATGGCACGATACTCTTCGCTACGCCTACGGAAGCGCCATCGATGGCCGGACGGATTTTCCCGCGAGATGAGGGCCCGGTCAGAAACTTAGTCTTATGAAGTGCCTTCGCAGAAGGCCTTAAGAGCGATGCCATCCACTTTTATGGATTGCCACACATGATTCTATGTGCCAACGTACATAGAATTATGTGATCAGGGCTCTGCTTCGATGGATTATGAAGGGTTTCTTCGCGATCTCAACCGAGCGGGCCTGAGCATCAGGGCGTTTGCAGAATTGATTGGAATGAACCCTAACTCTGTTTCAAATTATGCCCGTTCAGGCGGGATTCCTGACCATTTAGCAGTCATTGCCGCATTGGTAGCTGAAATGGGCACCCAAGGGCTTGATTTTAGGAGTGTTATTGCGAAGATTGAGTTGACGGCGAAGAAGCCTCGCGGTCGCGCACGCGCAGGTCAGTTCGGTGGCGACCCGCAGGTTCCATTGGATCTCGACTAATGACCGCCACCAAGTGCTTCCTGGAATTTGTTGCTGCACATTCCACTCCACTAACGCGGTTGGGAGAGGGCGTATGAGCAGCATGTTCAATGCCCTGAACGAGCTTGGTGCGGATCGCGATGGAGTCCGACTGTTCGGTCACTCGTCCCCCGACTTGCTGGCTTACTCAACTATTCTCATGGCCCGCGACCATGATGAGGATTTGCGATTGGTTGAGGGCGTGTATGAATGGCAGGAAGCGCCGCTCGTGTTCTTGGTGGATGGCGATCGTCTCAACGCTGACCTCGAGCGCCTCAATCGCATCAGACGCATCCTCGCCATGCGAGGCGACGCGCCATATCTCGGCGTTGTCTATCCGGGGCGGCTGGACGTCTATCGGATAGCCCTCGATCGCCATTCACTCTCCAAAGTTCGTGTCGATGCTGGCGTCGCCGATGATGAGACTTGGCTGACCTTTGCTCGTCTGGCGAATCTGCGGCCGGCCGCAGAGATCAACGACCGGACCTGGATCACCGGCGTCATTCTGAAATTGCTCGATCAGGCCATATCGTCCCTCAAGAGTGATGGCGGCTTGTCAGGCGAAGATGCCATATCACTGGTCGGCAGAGCGCTATTCATGCGTTTTCTGGCAGATCGATGCCTTTTACCTTCGACCGGTGACATCATCGGCAACAATCTAATCAGTGCTGAAGCTGTTCCCGAAGACTATGAACTTTTTGACCGGCCGGACTTGGTCCGGCTGTCTTGCGCCTGGCTCGACAAGACATTCAATGGCGAACTGCTCCCGCTGTCAGATACGGTGCATTCGCAACTCTCGTTGGAATCTTGCCGCGTGCTCGGCAACATTTTGCGGCGAGCAGTAGGTGGCCAACTCTCACTGGGTTGGAAAGAGCAGTGGGATAATCTCGATTTCTCCCACATCCCCGTTGGTGTACTTAGCCAAGCCTATGAATATTATCTACGAAAACACGCTCCAAAGCAGCAGCAACAGGAAGGCGGCTTCTACACGCCGCACCCAATAGCAAACATGATGGTGTCAGCTGCGTTTCGTGGCCTTAATGCGCAAGGCGTTTCGGGCACCGCACGCATACTAGATCCTGCTGCAGGCGCAGGCGTATTTCTGCTTGCGGCGTTTCGTGAACTCGTGGCGGCACGCTGGAGGGCAGAGGGAGAGCGGCCAGACACGGCGACGCTACGCGACATTCTCTACTCGCAGATTCGGGGCTTCGACATCAACGAGGCAGCTTTACGTTTTTGCGCGCTTGGCCTCTACCTGCTGTCCATCGAACTCGACCCCAATCCACGACCAGTGGACAAGTTGCACTTCGACGATTTGCGGGGCGTCGTCCTCCATCGGCCCGTCGATGCCGCCGATATCGATCGCCCCGAAGCAAAGCAGTTGGGTAGTCTTGGCTCGCTGATCGGTGTGGAGCATGATCACCAATACGATCTCGTGATCGGCAATCCACCTTGGGCCAGTGCAACTGGTTTGGAGGACTGGGATCTCCTGCTAGCTGAAGTTCACGATATCGCGCGAAACAGGCTCGGAGAGGACATCACGGCTCCGCCGTTGCCCAATGCAGTTCTCGATCTGCCGTTTGTCTGGCGCGCGATGCGATGGGCAAAGCCCGACGCACAAATAATTTTCGCCCTGCACGCTCGTTTTCTGTTCCAGCAGGGCGACGGTATGCCGGTTGCCCGGCAAAGCCTGTTGGAAGCGATCGATGTAACCTCTATCATCAATGGCTCGGAACTACGTCAGACAAAGGTCTGGCCCAGCATTTCCGCGCCCTTCTGCTTGCTCTTTGCCGTTAATCGCCCGGCGCACACGGCGTCCGGGTTTCGGATGCTGACGCCACGCTATGAGAAAGGCTTCAATAACGCGGGGGTCATGAGGGTCGATGCGACGAATGCATATGTGGTCCGGCCACAAGATCTTCGGGACCGCCCAGAGACGCTTAAAATCCTCTTCCGCGGTAGCGAGGCCGATCTTTCTCTCATCGATCGAGTTCGTCGGGGCAGCTTCAAGACGCTTGGAGATTACTGGGCGAAGTTGTGCGACGGCGGCCTTGCTCATGGGAACGGCTATCAAAAGCTTCGCGATAGCAGCAAGAGGCACGATGATGGCACGGTTGGGGACGACGCCAGCCATTTGCGCGGCCTCCCCCATCTGGATGATGTGACGTCGGCTAAATTGGTCATTGACCTTATGCGGCTCCCGGCATTCGGAGTGGATCGTCTTCATCGCTCGCGCAGCAGATCCATCTATAAAGGACCGATCCTACTCGTTCACAAATCACCGCCTGCGCAATTGCAGCGGATACAGGTGTCCGTTTGTGATCGTGACATTGTGTTCAACGAGAGTTGGTACGGATTCAGCGCAGCGGGAGCGCCCGAGGCGTCATTGTTGGCCCGCTATCTTGCGCTCGTGCTTGGGAGCCGGGTCGCGCTCTGGATATCGCTAATTACCAGCGGCGAGTTCGGATTTGAACGCGAGGTCATCGAGAAATCCATTCTGGAAGAGATCGCCATTCCGCCATTTGAGTCACTCTCGGAAAATCTGGTTTACGAGGTTGGTGAGCTTTTCGGGCGATTGGAGCAAGACGGCAATGACGCTTGGCCGGACGTCGATGCTTGGGTGGCGAAACTCTATGGGCTCGGCGAGCGAGACCTGACTGTCATTGATGACACACTCCGCTTCAACCTACCCTATGCGTCAAATCGGGAAATGGCGCAGAGCGAACCGTCTATTGATCAGGTCGAAACATACTGCCGAACATTGGAAGCAGAGCTCGCCCGGTTTGCAAAGCGGTTTGAATGCACTGTTCACGTCATTCACGTTTCCGATCAAGGCTCATCACCTTGGCGAGCGCTTCGCGTTTTTACGTGCCGAAGCGCCGAACGCAAAACTCCTGACGGAGGTTCGCTGGCGGATATTCGCGCGCTCACGTCTATCGCCGATCGCACCAGCGCAACTGAAATCGTCGTAGATGAAGGCGAGCATAGCCTAGCCATGATGCTCCTCGCTCAATCCAGATACTGGACCGAAACGCAGGCACGCTTGGCAGCCCAACGCCTGATCTGGACGCGACCCGAGTTGTTCAGGGAGCACCCCGGGATATGAGTGGAATAATTACCGGGCTGCAAGATCATCTATCTGAACTGATCCGGGGGCAAGAACTCCCGCTGCCAGCGCTCGACCATTCGCATATCGCACTAATTCTCGAACTGCTTCAGCAAGCCTACACAGGGATAAAAGCTGATTATCCAACCACAGTCGCTGGCGGCGACGAAAAGCATCTCAACAGCTTGATGGTTGATCGCCTGAACCATCTGGTAGGCGAAGACCCTCTGGCAAGCATGGTGGTAAGGGCTGTCTCGCGCGGGACCGAGACAAAAAACTATGATGCGACCCGTTTCGAGATGCGGCCGGACATCCAGATATCCCTTACAAGCCGGCAGCACCTCTTTCCGTTGATTGTCGAATGCAAACTCATCGATCTGGCAAAGGGTAAGACGGTTGATCTTTACTGCCGGGAGGGATTGGCCCGCTTTACGACCGGCGATTATGCTTGGACGAATCGAGAAGCCATGATGCTTGCCTATGTCAGGGGCAGCGCATCCACCAATAGCCACCTTACGCCGTTTCTTGCGGCGGCAATAGGGCATTCACCACCAGAGTATGCAGTGGTTTCACTACCGCAAAAGTGCGCGGTTTCATTGCCGGATGCCGCTCGATCCGAGCATGGGCGCTATTTTACATATGTGCATGGTGCCCAAAGCGGCAAGCTCCCTGGCAATATTGCCGTTTGGCATTTATGGGTTCAATGAAATGCAAAGCCATATTGATTGCGTGCGGCGTTAATTTCACAGTTATATTCATTCGGCGCCACGGACTGCACGCAGTAAAACTGCCGTGTCAAGGTGCTCAACTTACGCCAGCGGGAAGAGCCTGCTCGGCGAGATTGCCCATGAAGTGAACCGGCAAGGACCGATGGCAGACGAGGGCAATCCGACATATCCGCTTGAATTATAGGAACTCGGGCAGCTCACCATTAGCCAGATACTCAAGCAATTCCGCATCATCCACAACCGCGGAAAAGAAGATGTGAGGCCACAAATTCGGAGCTCGCATTTCGTGCATTCTTTTGAACGTAGGGATGTCCTCACGGATGTCGCGGCCGGCGGCTCGCGCTTCCTGCGTCAGGCGCAGGAGGCGCAAATATTCCTCGCGGAAGAAAATTCCGTAGCGACTTTCCAGCTCGAGCCCGCGGATATGGCGCTGGACCAGAGCCGCCAGGTCGTCGGGGAGATCAAGGTCGGGCCTCAGTACGAAATTCTGGGGGGCCTTGAATGGCCGACCGATGACCAGCCTAATCACCTGCGCGGTTAGGAATTCGTCATAATAGGGATGCAGGAAGATACGATGGCCATCCTCGTCGACCGTTTCCGTGCCTTTTGCCGACTGACAGATATCGCACATCGGCGCGAGATTGACTGGCGTAATCGCGAAATGCGGATAGCCGTCCTTGGGCAAATAGTGGTCGAGGGTGTTCGGCGTCCCTTCTTCCCCGCACGCTGGACAGAAGCGCAGCTTCCGATCCCGAAGTTGCTTGAGAATCGGCGCTTGCGACGAAACCTCCGCCGGGCTGTTGTAAAGAGTCAGGAAACGCGTACGGTTCGCCATGATCGCCGGCCAGTTTGGCACCGTTTCGGGATTGCCTCGTTGTGCAAGATAGTGTTCGACGCGCTGGCGCCATTCGACCGCCAGGCCGTTAAAATAGGCGGCGTTGCGGCCATTAGCTCGCTCGAGTACAACATTATCGACAAGATCCAGGCTACACGCTTCCGGGATGGGCAAGCGCGTTACCATTTGCCGTTCTCCATCGCGTGTAGTTGAATGATGATCTCTTCGTTGAGCTCGGTGCCGAGCGCCTCAATAACCTCATCAGCGGTGCCATGCGTGTCCAGCAAATCGCGGAGCCACGCCTCGTGCGGCTTCGACACCGATCGGTCCCCAAACACATAACTCGCGATCCGTTGCACATCGCCGCCGAAGGTCTCGAACGGGGGTGTCTTGATAGCAAGTCCGTCATCGGTCGCTTCGAATACGTGTACGCACCGGCTTGGCACCTCCCGCACCGTCACCGCCGAGTGCGTCGCGAGCAACGCCTTCGAACTATAGGTTCGAAGGATCTGTTTCAACATCGAAACGAACTGCACCTCGAGCGTCGGATGCAGGAAGAGCTCAGGCTCGTCGACAATGACAAGGCTATTGCGCCGAATCACCCCGAGGATATTTACCACGATATAGAAGAACAGCCGCTGCCCCGAACTCAGCCGGAGCGGCTTGCCGTCGTGAAAGAAGGTGACTCCTCCATCGAGATCAACATGCTGTAGAAGCACGGGCACAGTGATCGTTGTCGTGCCAGGTGCGATCGGAACATAATTCGTGATTTGCTCCTCGCCGAGATCGTTCAATTCCACGACCTGGAGAAGCGCAACCTCTTCAAAGGGATCGTCCGGGACAATCAAATCTACCGGCGCGTCGGCCTGCAACTTGACCGCCGCCACGTCAAAGTCGATCGCGCTGCCGAGCACGCGCTGCAGCGTTTGAAGTTTATTCGCCCAGGCCTTGATCGTGCTGTAGCGCAGATCATCGGTCAGACACTGAATGAGCGAACGCGCGGCATTGGCGCGCGGTACGCCCAGGCTATGGCGGATGCTGGTTGCTCGCCCTGTCTTTTGCGAGAGTTGCCGCCCTCGGAAACCAAAGAATCGGTAAATATCCTTATCCTTGAGTGGTTTTACCAAACTCGGTTCGTCATCAGTATCGACTGGCATGCGCTCGAATGGGCTGTATGAAACCGCCACGAGCTGACTGAGGTTTGGCCGAGGCTCGAAGCCCGCGCCGTTGAGCGCGGCGTGACCCGGCTGCGGCTGGATCCACGACTTCACCATCTGGCGCAGGAGCGAAGATTTGCCCACGCCGTTGGGGCCAATGATCACATTGATATCGTGCGGCAGCAATGACTCCGCTGCGAAATTCATTTTGAGGCATGACAGAGCACCTGCGGGTTCGCGAAAGGTGAAGCTCAGGTCGGTTGCGTCAAAAGCCGTGCCACTCAAAAGCCGCCAACCATCCGCGAAGCTATTTTGTGAGGATCGTTCACGTTGCAGCGATGTTCGGAAACCTGGGGTTTGGATTAGCGAAAGCGCGTCCTCATCCTGCCGCACATGGGCGAGATAGCTAGCGTCGCGTAGCATTGTCGCGACCTCGCGAGCACCGCCTTCCGGCAGCAGATCGAGCAGGTGCTCGTAGAAGGTCAGTTCTTCGGGAACCGAGACAAAGTTGACGTCTTCCAGCGGGAAGGTGCTGTCCCACCCCATCTCCCGCCGCTCAGTAAGGAAGGGATGCGAGGCTTGCTGATCGGCAAACAGGATGCGTAATGCGCCGAGCTCTATTTCCTCCCCGCCGATCCGACAAACAGTTGGGAAGCGCGTTTTATACCCAAAATCATCCCAGCGATCGTAGAGCAGAAGCAGGACATCGCCGCCCTTGGCGAGATGCTTCCGCCGCGCCTCCTGATTATTGCCGACATAAATGATCTTCATCACCATTCCCCCTAAGTGGGCGTATAACGGCGGCCTTTGTAATTGTCTCGATGGAATAGAGCGGCATTATCAGAGCAAATAAATGTTTGGCAAGGCAGGGCGGGTCAAGGCTGGGGAACACCTCGTCCACGCAAGCTGGATATTGGCTATGAATGAAGGGCGAGTTTCAACGCACCAAACTGTGCCCTTAAATGTCGGCTTTGGCGGCGGATCTCACCCTACCGCCGCATAATCCGGCCAGCCGCCATGCGCAATTCAAGGCGAGCAAGCGCCATATTCCGCTGCTCGCCCACCGGCACGATCGCCAGCACCTCGCCGGTGGGCTGGCCGTCGGCGGCCAGCTTGTAGCGCTCCCGCCCGCCGAACTTGGCAATGCACCACTGCGCCAGCGTCACGTCATCCACGGCCACGGCCCGCGCGATGTCCACCAGTTGGCCCAGGTCGTTCTCGATCCGGCCCGTTTCCAGCATGGCCGACAGCAGCGCCGCACCCGGCCCATCACCGCCATTGCCCACGCTGCGATCCAGCACGCAAGGCATGGGCGAGCGTTCCGCCATCGATGCCTGCTGCCGGTAGTAGTCGAGCGCGTCATACTCGGCCTGCGTGATGATCTCCTTGCGCAACAGCGTCTCGATCACCGGGACCAAGCGGCGCGCCATCCCCGCCGAGGTGAACCTGTTGCGGCTGGCGCGCTCGGGCGTCACGTCGATGCGCGCTGACACGCCGCTAATCGCCTTGGCCTTGATCCGCTGCGCTTTCTTCTTCTTCGCCACTCTAACCCCCATCGCCAATATGCTGCGCCAGCCATGCGGCCGGCCTGTCTGCGTGATGCCTATGCCCAGCCATTGCGCTTACGCAGTCCGGCAATTTCGGCCTGAAGGACGGCCAATTCGGCGCTGATGGTGACAAGGCGCGCCTCCACCTGCTCGATCTCGTTCGGCGGCGTGTTGGGGCCAAAGAAGTCCTCGCGGATTTTGGCCACTAGAGCGACCGCGCACCCGACGGCCTTGGCCACCGCCTCGTCGGAATGGCCCGGCCTGTAGCGCTTGGCGCCCTGATCATAGCCGTCCTCAATCGCCATGTAGGCCATTCGGCGCATGTCTTTGGCGGCATCAGTGGGCGCGGCTGGCGCAATCGTTGCTGGCTGGGCATCGGTCGAAATTTTGGCCATCTCGGGGCTTTCCCTCTTTCCATTGGTGCAGTTTGGGCATGCGGCGCGGCGGCGGATGCGCCAGCCGCGCGTGGTGAAGTGCTTTTTGACGATGGCGACAGGCGGAATGCGCGTGGCAATGTTCCATTCCTCATGCCCATCGCAGCAGGCGCAGGTGGCGCGGAAGGTGACACGGCCCGGCGCGGTCAGAACCTCGATCGGCGCAAGATCCGCCGCGATGCCGCCGATGATGCGCTTCATGCCGCCTGCCTCCCACGCTTGCCGGCCGGTTCGCTCTCGACCTTCACCCAGTCGACGCCCGCGCCGATGACGCTCAGCGCATCGCGGATGGCGGCCAAGTGCCGGTCCTCGATCTGGTCGCGGCGGAATGCGCTGGTGGCGACCACCCGCAATCCGTCATCGTGGAACAGCAGCGCGGCTGGCTCGATCCAGGCGGCCCAAAGGTCGCGGCCCAGCATTTCCCGCAAGGCATCGTGCAACTCGGCCGAGCGCGCCGTTTCGTGGCGCTTGGCCCCGGCGTGCTCGATCGGCGCAGCGGGGCCGGGCTGGGCGGTTGGCGCGGTTGGCGCGCCAAGGCCGGCCTTGGCCTGCCGCATTACCGCCTCGTGGTTCCTGGCCACCCATGCCGCCCACAGCGCCGCCCAATCGGCCCGCCGGCTGCCGTTGCGCCGGTGGTACTGGG
>DATMUT010000410.1:0-4686 GCA_035563755.1 Novosphingobium sp. | reverse complement strand
CCCGCCCCGGCTGACGCGCCCGGCGAGATCGTGGTGACCGCGCAGAAGCGTTCGGAAAGCCTGCACAGCGTGCCGGTCGCCGTTTCGGTGGTGAGTGGCGCCGCGCTGTCGGCCGCCGCGCGCCCCAGCATCGAGAGCGCGACCCAGCTGGTCCCGGCGCTCAACTTCCAGAAGTCGGGCACCACGCTCAACCAGACCATTTTCCTGCGCGGCGTGGGCACCGCCACCTTCTCGATCGCGGGCGAGCCTTCGGTTTCGACCGTGGTCGACGGGGTGGTTTATGCCCGCTCGGGCGAAGCGTTCAGCGATCTGGTCGACATTGCCCAGCTGGAAGTGCTGCGCGGGCCGCAGGGCACGCTCTTCGGCAAGAACGCCTCTGCCGGCGTCATCAACATCACCTCGGTCATGCCCAAGCACGAATTTTCGGGCAGCGGCGAGGTCAGCTATTTCCAGGGCAACGAGTACCGGGTGAAGGGCTCGCTCAACGTGCCGCTGGCCAAGGATCTGGCGGCCCGTTTCACCGGCTTTTATGGTAGCTACGACGGCAACGTCTACAATCAGGCCACTCACAGCCAGGTGAACGGCTATCAGCATTTCGGCGGGCGGGCGCAGTTCCTGTATGACCCCACCGACAAGCTGAAGATCTATGTCGCGGCCGATTACCACAAGAACAACGACAATTGCTGCGCCGACATCATCGCCACCGGGGCGCTGACCAGCACCGGTGCGCCCACCACCAGCCTGGCTTTCAACGCGCTGCCCACGCCCATGGGCACGAAAACGCTCACCATCAACCAGGACCTGGTCACGCAGACCAAGGAAAACGGCTGGGGCATTTCGGGGCAGGCCGACATTGGCGTTGGCAGCCACACGATCACCTCGATCACCTCGTATCGCGTTTGGAACAACACCGAGATCCGCGATGGCGACTGGCTGAACCAGGCCTATGTCGGCTTCAACCAGCTGCATGACAACGGTCCGCAGCACAGCGATACCTTCACGCAGGAATTGCGCCTGACCTCGCCGGCCGGCGGGCGGCTGTCCTATGTGCTGGGCGCCTTCTACTCGCACGCCTTCTCCGAGCGCATCTTCACCCGCAGCGACGTGGTCTGCACCGCCGTAACGGGTGCGCCCACCAATGTGCTGATCCCCTGCGGCAGCACCTATGCCAACCCCTCGACCTATCCGACCGCCACGTCCGACTTCGGTTCGGCCTTCGACAACGTGGCGGTGTTCGGGCAGGCCACGCTCAAGCTGGCCGACCATGTGCGCTTCGTGGGCGGCCTGCGCTACACGCACGACAGCCTCTCGGTGTTCGAGAAGCGCGTGACGACGCTGGCAGGCCCGGGCATCAACGGCAACTTCGACCAGGGCGTGTATGATGCCTATAACGCGCTGATCGCGGGCGGTGCCACGGCCAGCTCGGCGGCCAGCACGGCGGTGGCATCGTCTAACGGGGTGCCGTGGCGCACGCATACCTCGAACGACAATATCTCGGGCAAGGCGGTGCTGCAGGTCGACATCAACCGGGCGATCATGGCCTATGGCTCGTATGCGCGCGGCTACAAGGGGCCGGCGTATAACGTCTTCTTCAACCTGACGGCGACGGGCACCAATGTCATCGCGCCCGAAACCTCGGATGCTTTCGAGATCGGCCTGAAGAACAGCCTGCTGGGCGGGCGGCTGACGCTCAACATCGCCGGCTTCTATGCCAAGTACCACAATTTCCAGGCCAATAACCCCGATCTGGTGGCAGGCGTGGTGGTCACGCGCTTCACCAACGCGGGCGAAGTCTCGACCCGCGGCGTCGAGGCGGACATGTCCTGGCGTCTGGCCCGCGACACCTCGCTCACGGGCGGCATTGCCTATACCGACGCGCATGTGGACAATTTCTTTGCCGCGCCGGGCGCTGCCAGCACCGCCATCATCCCCAAGGGCACGCCGCTGGCCTATGCCCCGCGCTGGAAGGGCTCGCTCAGCCTTGACCACCGCCAGCGCACCAACATGGGGGTCGACTTCTTCGGCGGCGCGCAGGTCAACTTCCAGTCCAGCCAGCTCTCGCTGTTCTCGGCCGATCAGACGCAGCGCCAGTTCGGCACGATCGGCGCCTATGCGCTGGCCAATATCCAGCTGGGCGTGGGCGATCCCAACGACAAGTGGAAGCTGACGTTCCAGGTGCGCAACCTGTTCGACCAGTCCTATGTGGCCACCATCACGAATGGTGGGCCGGGCGGTTCGTATCGCTACCAGATCCCGCGCGACAGCCAGCGCTACTGGGGCGTGACGGGCCGCGTGAACTTCTGATGCCATAACAGCCCCGAGCTATCGGGTCGCAAGGCAAAGGCCCCCCGCCAGCGATGGCGGGGGGCCTTTCGTTTGGGCAGCGCTGCAAAGGGGCGGGGCTATCCCTCGATGGGCTGCAGCCGGGGCAGGACCAGATGGATCCAGCCAAGGCCCGCCAGATAGGCCCCGCCGCAAATGGCGAACATGGGCGTATAGCCATGCCCCGATTGCAGCGACCAGCCGGCCAGCTCGATAATGCCCATGCCCGCCAGATTGCCCGCCACCGCGCCCAGCGCGATCACGCTGGCCACGCGGTCAGAGGGGACGATGTCGGCGGCCATGCCAAAGATGTTGGTCGAAAAGCCCTGATGCGCAAACAGGCCGCAGCCCACCAGCAGCGCGGCAATCCACACGCTGTGCGCCCACAGCGCCAGCGGCATGGCCAGCACCACCAGCGCATAGAACAGCATCGAGCCCTTGCGCGCGGCGTTGGCGCTCATGCCGCGCAGGCGCAGGCGCGGATACAGCCCGCCCGAGGTGATCGACCCAAGCGCTGCCATGGCGAACACGATGGCCACCGGCACGCCCAGCCCTGCCTGCCCGATGTGGAACATGCGGTTGAAGAAATCGGGCATCCAGAACAGCACGAACCACCACACGCAATCGGTCAGGAACTTGGCGCCGATAATGGCCCAGCTGCGCCGGTCGGAGAGCAGCTCGCCCCAGCGCACCGCGCCGCGCGGCGGCACATGCGTGACCGGCTTGAGGTCGCGCGTGCCCCGCCACCACAGCACCAGCCACACCAGCCCCAGCCCGCCAGTCACCAGAAACGCCGATTGCCAGCCAAAGGCCACCGCCATGGGCGGGATCAGCAAGGGGGTCAGGATGGCGCCGATGTTGGGCGCGGTGTTGACGATGCCGATGGCCTGATTGCGCCTTTCGGGCGGGATATAGATGGTGGCGGCCTTGACGCCGGCGGGCGTGCTCACCGTTTCGCCCACGGCCAGGATGACGCGGGCGGTCACGAATTGCTGCACCGTGGCGGCAAAGGCATGGCCCATGCCCGCCAGGCTCCATACCGCAACGGCCGCGCCATAGGCGACTCGCACGCCCAGCCGGTCGATGAACCAGCCCACCAGAATGAGCGCCGAAGCCGCAGCAAACTGGAACGCCGAACCCAGATGGGCAAAATCGCCATCCTGCCAGTGGAACTGGGCCATTAGCGTGGGTTTGAGCAGGGCGACGATCTGCCGGTCGACATAATTCAACGCGTTGCCCGCAAACAGCAGTGCCACCAGCCCCCAGGCCATGGCCGTGCGGGCGGGGTGAGCGCTGGCCTGCGTGGCGGTGTGGGCATCGGCCAGGGCGCCCGATTGCGCGGGCGCGCCGTCGGACCGGGCGGTCGGCGGGCTGGAAACCATGGCAATTCTCTCCCGTGGGCGGCGGATGGTGCGCCTGCGATCTGTCTTGGAGCGCCCGAGGCGCTTCCCTGCTTGCACACTAGCGCCTTTGCAGGATAAGGAAAGGGGCATATGACACCGTGGGACATAATCCGGCGGAGCCGAGCGGGCCTGACACCGCGCAACGGCTGACCAGACAAGGTGGCGGAGATGGAGAACAAGGCAATGCGGCAAGGGCTGAACGATGCGCAGACGACATGCGGGGGCCGGGCATGATCGGGCGCAACAAGCGCGAGGCCGCGGACCTGCGCGAGCCCGACCACTGGGCAGGCGACCTGTTTGGCGAAGCGCATCTGGCCGCCAGCGCTCCGCGTCCGCCTTCTATTCCCGGGCGCAAGCTGCTGCCCGGCATCACCATCAGCAGCGTTGCCGCCGCTGCCGCCGCCTGGTTCAGCGACCACTATGGCATGCCGATCATCCTGATGGGGCTGCTGCTGGGTCTGGCGCTGCAATTCGTCTCGCTCGACCCGCGCACCGAGGCCGGGCTTGAGTTCATCTCGCGCCGGTGCCTGCGCTGGGGCATTGTGCTGCTGGGCTTTCAGGTCACGCTGGCGCAGATTGGCGGGCTGGGTTTTGTGCCCTTTGCCGCGCTGATCGTGGTGATGGCAGCGGCCGGGCTGGCGGCATTCGTTGGCGCGCGCATGGCCGGGCAGGGGCCGGCGGTCGGCATGCTGGCGGGCGGCGCCACGGCCATCTGCGGGGCGTCGGCGGCGCTGGCGCTTTATGGCGTGATCGGCCGCGAGCGGGTCAGCCAGGCGCAGTTCACGCTCACGCTGGTGGTCATCTCGGTGGCCAGCGCACTGGCCATGACGATCTATCCCGAACTGGCGCAGCTGGCGCACATGAACGCGCGGCAGGCCGGCTTCCTGACCGGCGCTGCCATTCACGACGTGGCCCAGTCGATTGGTGGCGGCTATGCGGTGTCGAATGCGGCGGGCGCGGC
>DATMUT010000409.1:0-7442 GCA_035563755.1 Novosphingobium sp. | reverse complement strand
CGCCGGTAATGGTGGCGCCCGCCGCGATCAGCATCGCCCGCGCGTCCTCCAGCATCCGGCGGCCCAGTTCCTTTTCGTTTTCGCCGTGCTCACAGGCGATGGTCAGTTGCGGAATGCCCCATTCGTCGGTCTTGCTGGCATGCAGCGTGACGCGGTTGTCGGGGTTGGGCAGCATCTCGCCAAAGCCGGCCAGGCGCACTTGCCACGGGCCAGGGTGGCGGATGCGCTCCTTCAGCTGCGCGCCAATGCCAGGCTGGCCATCGGCCACGCTGCGCCAGCCCTCGCGCATCACCCCGCCCTGATAGCCATAGCCGCGATGATAGCCGGTGTCGTCGGCCGCCAGATTGCGATAGCGCGGGATGTAGATGCCATTGGGGCGACGACCGCGATGATAGGTGTCGGGACCATTCATCACGCCGGCAACGCCGGGGCCGTAAACATGGTCCATCAGGTTGCGCCCCACCTGATCCGACCCGTTGGCCAATCCGCGCGGATTGGCATCGCTGCGCGAATTGAGCAGCACCTGCGCCGTGCCAATGGTCGAGGCGCACAGGAAGACAACGCGCGCCTCGTAGACCCGCTTTTCCTTCGTGTTCTGGTCGATGATGCGCACGCCGGTGGCCTTGCCGGTTTTCGGATCGGTGAGGATCGAATGGGCAATGGCATCGGTCACGATGGTCAGATTGCCCGTCCTGTCGGCCGCCGGCAGCGACGAGGACAGGCTGGAATGATAGGCGCCATAGCTGCACCCGCGCTCGCACAGCGAGCGATACTGGCACGGGTTACGGCCCAGCTCGATATGGTGCGGCTGCGGCTCGGTCAGATGGGCGCAGCGGCCCTGAATGACCTTGCGATCGGGGAAGCGCTGCTCGACCGCCGCCTTGAACAGCTTTTCAGCGTCGGTCATGGCCATGACGGGCAGGAACTTGCCATCGGGCAATTGCGCCAGCCCCTCGTTCGCGCCCGACACGCCGATGAAAGTCTCGACCCGGTCGTACCATGGCGCCAGATCGGCATAGCGGATGGGCCAGTCAACGCCGTGGCCGTCGCGGGCGTTGGCGGCAAAATCCATCTCGGAAAAGCGGTAGGTCTGGCGCCCCCACATGATCGAGCGGCCACCCAGATGATAGCCGCGAATCCAAGAGAAAGGCTTGCCCTCGGGGGTTTCGTAGGGGTGCTGGCTGTCCTTGACCCACAGGTCTTTCGTGGCGCTGTTCAACGCATAGCACTGGCGCTGGATGGCGTAATCGCGCGCCAGTTCCTCCTCGGGCACGTTGCCGGCATTGGGCAGGTCCCAGGGCTGCATCCAGTCGGTGTAGGAGGCGCCATGCTCCAGCTTGCGCCCGCGCTCGATAACCAGCGTTTTGAGGCCCAGCTCGCACAGTTCCTTGGCGGCCATCCCCCCGCTCATGCCCGAACCGATAACAATGGCGTCGAACATTTCTCTCTCCAATTATGTTTTTGTTTTCAGGCAATCATATCAGGCAATGGCGAGCAATCGCCCCGGCGGCATCGCGCCGGCCCAGGCCCGCGTCGCAGCGGTCAGCGGGGTCGATGCCTCCCACACACCGGGGGCGTGCTCGTAGCGCAACTCAACGGTCGCGCCCGGCTCGCTCAGGTAATACAGGTTGACCACAAGGTCCTTGAGGGCCGCATAGCGCATGTCGCCCTCATTGTGCTGCGCATCGTAAGGCTCGAGCACCGCCTGGCGCGCCGCCGGCGTCAATTGCGCAAAGGGCTTGCCGGTGCGGGCTTTGGCCTCGGCATCAATGGCGCCCAGTGCCGCCAGAAAGGCCGTGCGCCGGGCACCACTGGCCCAGTCGCGCATCAACAGGTCGAATGTGGCTGGCACGCCAACGTCTATCGCGCCCGGCGTGTCGGTCCGCGGGATCAGCGTGTCGGCAAAGGCGGCCAGCAATGCGGCGGCCTGCTTGTCGAAAAACGCAGGCGCAGCAGGCGCCGCCGCCAGCGCCTGCGCCGGCAAAAAGGACAAACCGAGCAACACGCCCACCCCAGCCAGCACCTGACGACGATCCGCGATCACCATCCGATCCTCCTTTCCGAAATTGTTTTCTTGACCGATCCCGATTTTTTCTGGCACCGATTACAAAAATATTGGGGAGAGGATCCAGCCTTGTCAACAGCAAAGCATAAACTGCGCCTTTTCAGTATGATGGCGCTACAATTGGCAATCTGGGGGGCCTGGGCGCCCAAATTGTTCCCCTATATGGGCATGCTGGGTTTTTCGGCAGGGCAACAGGCCCTGGTGGGCAGTTGCTGGGGTATTGCCTCGGTCGTCGGCATCTTCTTCTCCAATCACTTCGCCGACCGCCACTTCGCCGCCGAACGTTTCATCGCGGTCAGCCATGTGATTGGCGGTCTGTGCCTGTTCGGTGCGGCCTTCTCCACGCAGTTCGTGCCGTTCTTCCTGTTCTATCTGGCCTACAGCCTGGTTTACGTGCCCACCTTGTCGGTCACCAACACCATCGCCTTCGCCAATCTGAAGGACGGGCGCGACTACGGCCAGGTGCGCGCGGGCGGCACGGTGGGCTGGGTGATGGCCAGCTGGCCTTTCGTGTTCATTCTGGGCACGCACTCCACCGCGACCGACGTGCGCTCGATCTTCATCGTCTCGGGGGTCATCTCGCTGGCGCTGGCTGCTTTCGCGCTCACCCTGCCTCACACCCCGCCCAAGAAGGCCGATGGGGTCGATGCGCTGGCCTGGCGCCGGGCGCTGGGCTTGCTCAAAAAGCCGGTGGTGGCGGTGCTGTTCTTCGTCACCTTCCTCGATTCGGTGGTGCATAACGGCTATTTCGTCATGGCCGATGCCTTCCTGACCAACCGGGTGGGCATTGCCGGCAACCTCTCGATGGTGGTGCTTTCGCTGGGGCAGGTGGCCGAGATCCTGACCATGCTGGTGCTGGGCCGGGTGCTCAGCCGCCTTGGCTGGCGCAAGACGATGATCATCGGCATCCTTGGCCATGCGGCGCGCTTCCTTACCTTCGCCTTCATGGCCGACAGCGTGCCGGCCATCGTGGGTGTCCAGTTGCTGCATGGCATCTGCTACGCCTTCTACTTCGCCACGGTCTACATCTTCGTCGACGAGGCCTTCCCCAAGGATGTCCGCTCGAGCGCGCAGGGCCTGTTCAACCTGCTGATCCTGGGCGTGGGCAACATGGTGGCCAGCTACCTCTTCCCCACGCTCATCGCCGCGCTGACCGGCGCCGATGGCAAAGTCGACTACCAGACCCTGTTCCTCGTTCCGGCCGGGCTGGCAACGCTGGGCGCGGCAGTTCTGGCCTTTGCCTTTCACCCCACCACGGCCGCACCGGTCGGGTCTCTGGAGAATGCCTGATGCCTATCGATCCTGATCCCAAGGCGCTTGACCGGCGCGGCCTGCTGGCAGCCATCGGCATGGCCGGCGTGGCAGCGGCAACCCCTGCCCTTGCGGCCCCCCGCATGCCGCTGTTCAAGCGCATCGGCAAGCCGCTGGGCGTGCAGCTGTACGCGCTGGGCGAAGCCCCGCAGAAGGACATGGCCGGCACGCTGACCCGCCTGGCCGCCATGGGCTACCGCGATTTCGAGCTGCCGGGCCTGTATGGCCGCGCGCCCAAGGACCTGCGCGCCGATGCCGACCGCGCCGGCGTGCGCTTCAGCAGCATCCATCTGGGCATGCCCTCGCGCCTGCCCGTCGGCTCGCTCACGCTGATGAGCAGCCCGCAGGAAATCGCCGATGCGCTGGGCGCGCTGGGCATTGGCAAGGCCGTGCTGCCCATCCCGCTGCTGCCCGACAATTTCGCCATGCCCGCGGGCGGCAACATGCGCGAGGCGCTGGTTGCCGGCATCGAGGCGGGCGGCCTCGACATGTGGAAGCGACTGGCAGCGCTGCTGAACGAGCGCGCCGCCGCGCTCAAGCCCCACGGCATCGACCTTGGCTATCACAACCACAATATGGAATTCCGCCCGCAAGGCGGCACCACCGGCTGGAACGTGCTGCTGGGCGAGCTGGACCCCAAGCTGGTCTTCCTCGAGCTTGACCTTGGCTGGGTGGCAGCCGGCGGCCACGACCCGGCTGCCGAGCTGAAGCGCCTGGCGGGCCGGGTGAAGATGGTGCACCTCAAGGACATCAAGGCCTCGACCAAGACCAACTACAGCCTTGAGCAGGACCCGGCCGAAGTGGGCCTTGGCAAGCTGGACTGGCATCGCATCCTGCCGGCCTGCGTGGCGGCCGGGGTGCAGCACTATTTCGTCGAGCAGGAAGCGCCTTTCACCCGCGACCGCTTTGCCTCGATGAAGCTTTCGCACGATTATCTGGCGCGCTTCGTCGCCTGATCGCAACATGCGGGGCCGGGCGCGGCATGCGCCCTGCCCCGCCATTTTTCAAACAGCAGCAGGGCAGATAATGGTTTCGCAAAGACTTCGCATGGGCATGATTGGTGGTGGTCCTGGGGCGTTTATCGGCCCTGTGCACCGCATCGCGGCCGAGCTGGACCGGGAGATCGAGCTGGTGGCGGGCGCGTTCAGCAGCAGCGCGGAGAAGTCGCGGCTGGCTGGCGAGAGCTATCGCATTGATCCCGCGCGCGCCTATCCCGACATTGCCACCATGATCGCGCAGGAAGCCGAGCGCGAGGATGGCATCGACTTTGTCGCCATCACCACGCCCAACCACATGCACCTGCCCGCCGCCAAGGCCGCACTCGAGGCGGGCCTGCCGGTGATCTGCGACAAGCCGGCCACCACCACGCTGGCCCAGGCCCACGAGCTGGCCGCCATCGTCGAGCGCGCGGGCCTGCCCTTTGCCCTCACCTACACCTATTCCGGCTATCCGCTGGTGCGCGAGGCGCGCAGCCGCATTGCCGCGGGCGCTCTGGGCGCGATCCGCAAGGTGGTCGTCGAATATCCGCAAGGCTGGCTGGCCAAACCCGACACCGGCAAGCAGGCCGAGTGGCGCGGCGACCCGGCGCGCAGCGGCGTGGGCGGCTGCGTGGCCGACATTGGCGTGCATGCCTTCCACCTGGCCGAGTTCGTGACGGGCCTGCGCGTCACGCAGATCCTGGCCGATCTGGGCACGGTGGTGCCCGGCCGGCTGGTCGATGATGACTGCCAGATCCTGCTCCGCTTCGAGAACGGCGCGCGCGGCGCGCTGCTGGCCAGCCAGATCTCGGTGGGCGAGCGCAACGGCCTGACCATCCGCGTCTATGGCGAGAAGGCGGGCCTGCGCTGGCGGCAGGAAGAGCCCAACGCGCTGTGGCTGTTCCACGATGATGGCCGCAGCGAGCTGGTACAGGCCGGCGACCCGGGCCTTGGCGCCGATGCGGTGCGCGCCAGCCGCACGCCGGGCGGCCACCCCGAGGGCTATCTCGAGGCCTTTGCCAACCTGTACCGCGACTTTGCCCGCCTGCTGCGCGGGCAGGACGGCGCGCTGGTGCCGGGCATGGCCGATGGCCTGCGCGGCATGGCGCTGATCGAGACGGCCGTGCAGGCCAGCCGCGATGGCGCCGGCTGGATCGACTTTACCGTTTGAGAACAAGGGATTTTGCGATGAAGACCATCAAGGGACCGGGCATTTTCCTGGCGCAGTTTGCCGGCGATGCCGCCCCGTTCAACAGCCTGCCCGCCATGGCCGACTGGGCCGCGGGCCTGGGCTACAAGGGCGTGCAGATCCCCAGCTGGGACCAGCGCCTGTTCGACCTGGACACCGCCGCCCAAAGCCAGACCTATTGCGACGAGATCACCGGCATGCTGGCCGACAAGGGGCTGGCCATCACCGAGCTTTCGACGCACCTGCAAGGCCAGCTGGTGGCCGTGCACCCGGCCTATGACAGCCAGTTCGACAGCTTTGCCGCGCCCCATGTGCGCGCCAACCCCGCCGCCCGCCAGGCCTGGGCGGTCGAGCAGGTGAAGCTGGCGGCGGTGGCCTCGCGCCGGCTTGGCCTTGCCGCGCATGCCTCGTTCTCGGGGGCGCTGGCCTGGCCCTATTTCTACGCCTGGCCCCAGCGCCCGGCCGGCCTTGTCGAGGACGCCTTCGACGAGCTGGCCCGCCGCTGGAAGCCCATCCTCGACGTGTTCGACGAAAACGGCGTCGACATCGGCTTCGAGCTGCATCCGGGCGAGGACCTGCACGACGGCGTCACCTTCGAGCGCTTCCTCGAGCGCGTGGGCAACCACCCGCGCGCCAATATCCTGTATGATCCCAGCCACTTCGTGCTGCAGTGCCTCGACTATGCCGCCTTCATCGACATCTATCACGAGCGCATCAAATGCTTCCACGTGAAGGATGCCGAGCTGCGCCCCAATGGCCGCAGCGGCGTCTATGGCGGCTATCAGGGCTGGGTCGACCGGCCCGGCCGCTTCCGCAGCCTGGGCGACGGACAGGTCGATTTCTCGCAGATCTTCAGCAAGATGGCCCAGTATGACTATGCCGGCTGGGCCGTGCTCGAATGGGAATGCGCGCTCAAGCACCCCGAGGACGGCGCCGCACAAGGCGCCCCCTTCATCGCCAGCCACATCATCCGCGTCACCCAGCACGCCTTCGACGACTTCGCCGCAGCAAGCGCTGACCGAGAACTCAACAAACGCATCATGGGCCTGTAAATGCACACACCGCCGCGCGCACAAAAACACGCGCGGCGGTGTGCCTGCCGCAACTTACCCCTGCCGGTCGACCTGATAGCCGGCAAACGACTGGCTGACGGGCATCATCTCCATCGTGTTGATGTTGACATGCGCCGGCTGACTGGCCGTCCAGAACAGGATTTCGGCAATGTCCTGAGCGGTGAGCGGCTGCGCGCCGCCATACAGCGCATCTGAGGCCGCCTGATCGCCGCCGGTGCGCACGGTGGTGAATTCGGTCTCGACCATGCCCGGCTCGATCGAGGTAACGCGCACGCCGGTGCCGTGCAGGTCGCTGCGCAGGCCCAGCGTGAACTGGCGCACGAAGGCCTTGGTGCCGCCATACACATTGCCCCCGGTGTAGGGATAGGTCGCCGCGGTCGAGGACAGGTTGATAATCGCCCCCTTGCGCGCGATCAGCCCCGGCAAAAGCCGGTGCGTGATATCGACCAGCGCGGCGATGTTGGTGTCGATCATGGTGTGCCAGTCGGCCAGGCTGGCCTGCTGCGCCGGCACGGTGCCCAGCGCCAGACCGGCGTTGTTCACCAGCAGGTCGATGCCGGCAAATTCGGCCGGCAGCGCGGCAAAGGCGGCATCGGTGGCGGCGCTGTCGCGCACATCAAAGGCCGCGCCGTAAAAGCGCCCCTTGGGCAGGGCCTCGGCCAGAGCGTCGAGTCGCTCCTTGCGGCGACCCGTGCCGATAACCCGCCATCCCCCCTCGACGAAGCGGTGCACCGCTGCCGCCCCGATGCCAGAGGTTGCGCCCGTAATCAGCGCTGTCTTCATGCTCCGCACTCCATTTTCGCAAGAACTCATGGCGGCGTCGTTGC
>DATMUT010000408.1:0-3700 GCA_035563755.1 Novosphingobium sp. | reverse complement strand
CGGGCGCCGGCATCGTCTATGCCCAGACCCGCGCCGGCGTCGAGAAACTGGCCGATGCGCTCTCGGGCGAGGGGCGCCCGGTGCTGCCCTATCACGCCGGCCTGCCCCCCGAAACGCGCGCCGCCAATCAGGCCGCCTTCGTTGCCAGCGAGGACATGGTGATGGTTGCCACCATCGCCTTTGGCATGGGCATCGACAAGCCCGACGTTCGCTTTGTGGGGCATGTGGGCCTGCCCAAGTCGATCGAGGCCTATTATCAGGAAACCGGCCGCGCGGGGCGCGATGGCGACCCGGCGGTGGCCACCATGCTGTGGGGCGCGGAAGACTTCGTGCGCGCCCGCCAGCGCATCGGCGAGGTCGAGCCCGAACGCCAGTCGGGTGAGCGGGCAAGGCTCGATTCGATGGCTGCGCTGGTCGAGACCGCCGGTTGCCGCCGCGCCCTGCTGCGCCGCCACTTTGGCGAGGAGGCGCCCGCCACTTGCGGCAATTGCGACAATTGCCTGGCCCCGCCCGCCGTCATCGACGTGACCGATCTGGCGCGCAAGCTGCTCTCGGCGGTGTATCGCACGGGGCAGCTGTTCGGCTTTGGCCATGTGGCCAATGTGCTGACCGGGGCGGACGACGAGAAGGTGCGCGCGCGCGGGCACGACGCGCTCTCGGTGTTTGGCATAGTGGGCGCGCAGGAAGCGCCGCTGCTGCGCCCGCTGGTGCGCGCGCTGCAGGCCCGCGGCGCGTTAGAGGCGACCGAGCATGGCGGGCTGATGCTGGCGGGCGACGCGCGCGAGATCCTGCGCGGCGAGGCGGCGGTGATGATGACCCAGCCGCCCAAGCGCGAACGCGGCGGCCGGCGCGAGCGGGCGGGCAATGCCGCCAACCCTGTGGGCGATCCGCTGTTCGATGCGCTGCGCGCGCTGCGCCGCGATCTGGCGGCCGAGGGCAAGGTCCCGCCCTATGTCATCTTCCACGATTCGGTCCTGCGCGAGATGGCGGCCGCGCGCCCCTCGTCGCTGGGCGAACTGGGCGGTATCAACGGCGTGGGCGCCAGCAAGCTCGACCGCTATGGCGCGGCCTTCCTCAAGGTCATCGAGGGTTTCGCCTAAAAGGCGTTTGTGCCCGAATGATACGCCCGCCCCAATAGGTCTGGCCTGCCCGGCAAAATCGCTTACCCTTGCCCGCGATGCCAGAGGCCCTCACTCTCCTGCGCGAACATTTCGGCCATGCCGGCTTTCGCGGCATACAGCGCGCGGTGATCGAGCGCGTGCTGGCCGGCGCGCCAACGCTGGCGATCATGCCCACAGGCGGCGGCAAGTCGCTCACCTATCAGCTGCCCGCGCTGATGCTGCCCGGCACGGTCATCGTCGTCAGCCCGCTCATCGCGCTGATGCACGACCAGATGCGCGCCGCGCGCACGCATGGCATCCGCGCCGCCACGCTGACCAGCGCCGACCCCGACCGCGACGAAACCTTGCGCCGGCTGCGCTCGGGCGGGCTCGACCTGCTGTATGTCGCGCCCGAACGCGCGGCGCAAAGCGCCTTTGCCGAGGTGCTGGCGGGCCTGCCCATCCCGCTTTTCGCCATCGACGAGGCCCATTGCGTGTCGGAATGGGGGCACGACTTCCGCCGCGACTATCGCGCGCTGCGCCCCCTGCTCGACGCGCATCCGCAGGCCGCCCGCCTGGCGCTCACCGCCACGGCCGACGCCCATACCCGCGCGGACCTGTGCAGCCATTTCGCCATCCCGCCCGAGGGGCTGGTCATGGGCGGGTTCGACCGGCCCAACATCTGCTACACCATCGAGGCGCGCGACCGCCCGGTCGAGCGGCTGACGCGCCTGCTGCGCGACGAAAAGGGCGCGGGCATCATCTACTGCCGCACCCGCGCCGAAACCGAGCGTCTGGCGCTGGCCCTCGCGCGCAGCGGGCGCCATGTGCTGCCCTATCACGCCGGCATGACCGACGAGCGCCGCGCCGCTCACCAGCGCCTGTTCTTCGAGCGGCCGGGCGTGGTGATGGTGGCCACCATCGCCTTTGGCATGGGCATCGACAAACCCGACGTGCGCTTTGTCGCCCACACCTGCCCGCCCCGCTCGGTCGAGGCCTATTATCAGGAGACCGGCCGCGCGGGCCGCGATGGCAAGCCCGCGCTGGCGCTGATGCTGTGGTCGGCGCGCGATCTGGCCGATGGCGCCCCCCCGCCCGGCAGCACCGACCCGCGCGCCATCATCGCCGCGCAGCGCCAGCAGGCCATGGCAGACCTTATCCGCAGCCGCGCGTGCCGGCGCGCGGGGCTGCTGCGCTATTTCGGCCAGCGCGCGGGGCTGACCTGCGGCCATTGCGACAATTGCCGGCGCGGGCGCACCCGCACGGCGCTGGCCGGAGCCGCCGGCCATATCGGCCGCCTGCTGATCCGCCGCCCACAGGAACCCGCCCTATGAAACATGCCCTTTTGCCTCTCCTGCTGGCCATGGCCGCCACGCCCGCGGCGGCCCAGTCGCTGTACCAAAAGGGCGAGCCTTATCTGGTGGTCGAGACAGGGGTGAAATACCAGCGCCTGCAGGACGCGTTGTTCGCCATTGGCGACCATACCGGCACGATCCGCATCGCGCCCGGCACTTACCGCGACTGCGGCGTGCAGGTCGAAGGCAACGTCACCTTCATCGCTCAGGTGCCGGGCAAGACCACCTTCTGGTTCCAGTCGTGCGAGAACAAGGCCGCGCTGGTGCTGCGCGGCCGCTCGGCGCGGGTCGAGGGGCTGGTGTTCGACGGCATCCGCCTGCCCGAGGGCAATGGTGCGGGCATCCGCCTCGAAAAGGGCGACCTGACCGTGGTGCAAAGCTGGTTCCGCAACGGCGACGAGGGCATTCTGGCCGCCAACGACCCGCACGGGCAGGTGACGATCGACCATGCCACCTTCACCCATCTGGGCCGCTGCGACCGGGGGCTGGCCTGCGCGCATTCCATCTACATCAACTTCTACGACCGCGTCACCGTGACCAACACGCGCTTCGAAATGGGCGATGGCGGCCATTACCTCAAGGTGCGGGCGGGCCACGTCAGCGTGCTCGACAACAGCTTTGACGATAGCGGCGGGCGGGGCACCAACTACATGATCGACCTGCCGGCAGGCAGCACCGGGCGCATTTTGCGCAACTGGTTCGTGCAGGGCCGCTCGAAGGAGAACCCCACGACGCTGATCGCCGTGGCCGCCGAGGGGCACGAGCATTCCTCGGACGGGCTGGTGATCGAGAGCAACGTCGCCCGCTTCGCGCCGGGCGCCGCCGGCCAGCCGGCCTTTGTGGGCGACTGGTCGGGCGACCGGATTCTGGTGGGGCGCAACCAGCTGGCGCCGGGCATCGTGCCCTATCAGCGGCGGCGCTGAGGCCGCCTTACAGCATGTGCCCCGAGCGATCGCGCTTGGTGGCCAGATAGCGCTCGTTATGCGGGTTGGCCGGCAGGGCGTGGGGCACCCGCTCGGCCACAGTCACGCCCACGCCGCGCAGCGACTCGACCTTGGCCGGGTTGTTCGTCATCAGGCGAATGGCCCGCACGCCCAGCAATTCGAGCATCCGCGCCGCCACCGGAAAGTCGCGCGCCTCGTTCGGCAGGCCCAGGCGCTGGTTGGCATCGACCGTGTCGAAGCCCTGATCCTGTAGCTGATAGGCGCGCAGCTTGTTGACGAGGCCAATGCCGCGCCCCTCCTG
>DATMUT010000407.1:0-8020 GCA_035563755.1 Novosphingobium sp. | reverse complement strand
AAGGTGGTCGACTTTACCGCCGACACGGCCAAGGCGCGCATATCGGCCCGGCTGATTTATGAGCACAAGCAGAGCCAGTCGGCGCAATACGAGATCTCGGGCCGCTTTGCCACGCTGACGGGGGCTGCGGGGGGGCTGTACAAGGGCTTGGTCTTTGGCCAGCTGGGCGCGATACAGGCCGCGCTCAAAACCCCTGTCGCCGGCTTTGCCATCGACCCGGCCGCCTCCGCGATCACCAACTTTAGCCAGACCGACGAAAGCCTTGGCTATGAGGTTCTGCTTTTTGGACTGCAACTGACCGGCGCGGCGCTGCTTTCCTCGAACGCGCAGGTGGTGCTGACCGGCGATGGTGCGGTGCGCATTGCCGCGCAGGGCAGCTATACGGTCAGCCAGAAGGCGCTGGGCGCCTCGCGCTCGCTGGGTTTTTCCACCTCCTATGCCTTTGCCAGCGCGAAAAGGGATGGCGCGGCAGGGCGGCCCGTCATCAAGCTGGGGCTGGCCGCTGCCCGCGCCGACAGCGACCTGACGCTGGGCGAGGTCACAGGTTTTCTCGACCGGCTGGTGCAGAACCGGCTGATTGCCGATGCCAGGCGCACAAGGGCGGCGCAGATCTATAACGGCTGGGCGGCCACGCGCGGCACCAGCACCAAACTGCCCGGCAGCATCGCGCTCGAACTGAACTTTAACGCCAGCGATGTGGCGGCCCTGCTGCGCGCGGGCAGCGCTCTTGCCGATCCGCCCGATGGCGCGGCGCCGGCCATCGACCTGTTCGCCCGCGCGGTGAGCGCCATGACCTGCACCGGCGAATGGAGCGCCAGCGACCGCCACGACCAACTGGGCGATCTGACCACCGTATCCGAGTTCGCCCGCATCCAGCAGCAGCACCCGTCAGAGGCGGCCTTCCTCTATCAGATCTGCCTTGAACAGCGGCTCAATACGGTATTGGGGCTGGGCGTGGCGCGCGGCGGCGGCTCGCGGCCCACCAGCTATGCGCTGCCGCGCCTGCTCGAACTGCCCGACAAGGCGCAGGCCGGATTTGCCTTTACCCGGCTGATTGGCGGGCTGGCGCGGTTGTATGCGGCCAGCGTGCCGGCCGATGGCGCACAGGCCGCGCAGCTGTTCTCGGCGCTTGAAAGGCAGATTGCCGATCAGGCCGGCTGGTGGCTCAAGCTGGGCGGCACTGTTTTTCTGGCCTGTGGCAAGCGGCTGCAACCACGCACCGTGGCGCTGTTTCTGGCGCTGGCCAGCCTGGCGCGGGGGGTGTCGCCCGATGCACCGGGCGCCTCGTTCGACGATATGTTCACCCTTTCGCTCACCCGCGAGAACCAGAGCGCCACGCTGGTGGTCTGAGCGCGCCTGCCGCCTGCACAGGATGACCCGGAATGACCGACCCCATTGCCCCCGACAGCAGCGACACACTGGCCACATTCACCCAGGTCGAGCAGGCCGAATGGGCAAAGGTGCGGCAAAGACGCCAGACGCTGGGCCTGCCGGTGGGCGGGCCACTGGGGCGGCCCGACAGCCTTGTGGGGCTGGCGCTGTCGGGCGGGGGCATCCGGTCGGCGGCGGTGTGCCTTGGCGCGATCCAGGCCTTGCAGAACCAGAATTGGCTGCGCGCCTTCGACTATCTCTCCACCGTTTCGGGCGGGGGCTATACCGGGGCCTGCCTGACAGCGGCGATGGCGACCAGTGGGGGGGCGAGCGGGGGGGCGACCAGTGTGGTGCCTGCCGATGATGAAATGCGCTACCCCTTTGGCAATGGGCTGAACGACAGTTCGGTGCTCAAGCATATCCGCAATTATTCCAACTATCTGCTGCCCCGCGCCCACAGCGCCATCCGCAACTGGAGCGAGGCGCTGGTGGTGCTGATGCGCGGATTGCTGGCCAATGCGGTGTGCGTGGCTGCTTTCGTCCTGCCGGCGGCATGGCTGACCTGGCTTGCCTTTCCGGGGGCAACCACCCCGCGCGATGCCAATTTCCTGCTGCATTTGCTGGGGGTGTTGCCGCCCGACAAAAGCTATCACGCCATGCCCTTCATGCTGACCGGCGGGCTGGGCGTTCTGCTGGCGGTGGCGCTACTGGTATGGGCGATGGCGCGCTCCTTCTCGATCAACGACCGGCTGAGCGGGGATGCCGACGGGCTGTTGCTCAAGGTCTCGCGCTGGCTGTTGATCGCCATGGCGGTGATGGCGCTACTTGACGTGCAACCGCTGGCGCTAGCGTGGCTGGGGGGCGACCACAAGGCCACGCAGATGGTCGAGCACAACAAGAGCTGGTGGGCGCTGGCCAGCGCGCTGGGGGCAGGGGTGGCCAGCGTTGCCGGCAAGATCGACGCCTTTCTGAAAAGCATGGAGCGGCTGAACGGGTGGTGGCCGATGCTGCTGCGCCTGACCACGCAGGGCGCGCTGGTGGTGGTGGCGCTCATCCTGCCGGGGCTGGTCTGGCTGTCGTACCTGCTGGTCACGCTGGCGCTGGTCAAGGGCAAGGGGCTGGCCAGCAGGCAGGTGTTTGCCCATACCATTCCCGACCTGCCGCTATCGGCCAACCTGTGGTGGATGATCCTGTTGTGCTGGGCGGTGATGCTGTGCCTGCGGCCCAATGGCTATACGCTGCACCGCTTCTATCGCGACCGGCTTGCCCGCGCGTTTCTGGTGCAGACCGTGCCCGATCCGCAAAGGCCAGCGCCGCGCCGGCCTGCCGGCTTTGGCGCGCTGCGCGACCTGCCGCTGCGGCCCGATATCCCGCTCTCCAGCCTGGCCGACACCAGCGGCCCCTATCCGCTCATCAATGCGGCGCTCAATGTGCAGGGGTCGCGCCGGGCCAACCAGCGCGGGCGCAACGCCGATTTCTTTCTCTTCTCGCCGCTGTTCACCGGCTCTTACCTGACCGGCTATGCCCCCACCCCCCGGATCGAGGCCATCGACCCGCGCATCAACCTGGCAACGGCCATGGCCATTTCGGGCGCGGCGGCCTCGGCCAACATGGGCAGCGCGACGGTGCGGCTTTTGTCGCCCACGCTGGCGCTGCTCAATATCCGGCTGGGCTATTACATGACCAATCCGCTGCATGCTTTTGGGGCGGGGCGGCTGGGCAGCTATTTGTGGCGCACGTTTTCGGCGCGTTTCTTCCTGCTCAACGAAATGACCAACAATCTGACCGAGACAGACCGCACCGTCTATCTGACCGATGGCGGGCATGTCGAGAATCTGGGCATTTACGAACTGCTGCGCCGGCGCTGCAAGCTGATCGTGGCCATCGATGCCGAGGCCGATCCGGCGCTGGCCTGCGCCGCCCTGCTGCGGGTCGAGCGCTATGCGCGCATCGATCTGGGCGTGCGGCTGGTCGTGCCGTGGGAGGAGATCCACCGCCGTTCGCACGTGACATCGACAGCGCTGGCCGCCGAGGGCGCGGCCGGCACCAACCCGCGCCAGCATGGCCCCCATATTGCCGCGGGCACGATCCTGTACCCCGAGTGCCGCGACGCGAACGGCAGCCTTCTTCCGGCCGAAAGCGGCACCATCGTCTACGTCAAGGCTTCGCTGAGCGGCGACGAGAAGGACTATGTGCTCGATTACGCCGCGCGCTATCCGGCCTTCCCGCACGAGAACACCAGCGACCAGTTCTTTAGCGAGGAGCAGTTCGAGATGTATCGCTCGCTGGGTTATCACATGATTTCGGGGCTGGCGGGGCAGGATGACATCGCCATTCCCAGCGATCCGCCGGTGGGCTTTGAAAGCCCGGCGCAGGCGCGCGAGGCGATCAAGCGCCTGCTGGGCGGGCAGCCTGAGCAGGCGTAAAGGCGGTCGTCACGCGTTTGAATGCTGGTTGCCGCTGCGCTGGATGGCCTTTGCGCGCGTTCCCGGAGCCAGCCATAGACCGTTTGCTGTGCAGCGAAATGGATCGGATGCATCCGCCAGCTCACTTCGATCCTCACCGCTAAGGATAGCCATTGTCCAGCAAATGGCGGCCCTGTGTGATTTGCGCGCGGGGGATTTTCCTGCCCAGGCTGATTTGAAATGGGAAGTGACGGATGAGCAAACGGGCGGCCGCATTGGGCCGCAACCCGGAGGAGATCGTCATCCTGCCCGGCCCAGTTTCTATACGCAGGTCAAGAAGGTGACCGATCTGGCGGTGAGTGAAGGGCTGACCCTGCGCCAGACGGTGGAGCAAGAATGCCGGGACGCGAGCGGTTTGTCGGTGTTTCGATCGAGACAATGGCTATGCAACCGCCTGCCGGTCTTTCGTAGAAAGAGATTGGCCGCGCGGTGGCATGCTATACACCTGCCGCAATGGAAATCCGCCAGCTCAAGAATTTCCTCGCCGTGGCCGAGGCCCGCAATTTCCGCCGCGCCGCCGAACGCGTCCACCTGTCGCAACAGGCGGTCAGCAAAAGCATCATGCAACTCGAACGCGAGTTGTCGGTGACGCTGTTTGAACGCGGGCGGCAATCGGTGCTGCTGACCGAGGAGGGGCGGCTGTTGTTGCCTTTCGCGCGCGACATCATTGCCGATCTGCGCCGTTTTGACGATGCGGTGAGCGATTCAACCGGGCGCCAGTTTGGCCAGTTGCGGATTGGCGCCACGCCCAACCTGCTTGACGATGTGGTGCCCGCCACGCTGCGCCAGTTTCACGACCGTTTCACCCAGGCGCGACTGGTGGTCGAACGCGGTGATTTCCCGCTGCTGCGCGACATGATGCTTCAGGGCGAACTGGACCTGATCCTCTCGTCCGCGCCCGATCAACTGCCGCGCCATCTGGTCTCGACCACGGTCATTGGCCGCGATCATAACGTTGTGGTGGTGCGCGCGGGGCACCCATTGGCCGGCGGCGGGCCGGTCACTGCCGCGCAACTGGCGGCCTATCCAATGCTGGCCATCCACAATTACCCGCGCGGCGAGGCCTATCTGGAGCGCCTGTTCGCCGGCTCACCCATGCCGCGCCCCGCGCTCAAGGCGGGGTCAACCGATTTTGCATTGTCCTGGGTGCGGGGCAGCGATTTCTGGTGGATTGTGCCGCAGTGTCAGGTGCATCGCGCCGCGTTCGACAGCGGGCTGGTCATTCTGCCGGTCGAGCCGCGGGACGAGAGCTGGAACCTCGTGTTGGCCACCCGCCGCAATGCCGCCCGCTCGCCGCTGGTCGAAGCCTATGTCGAGATGGTCATCGCCTATACCGCGCGCCTGAGAGACACGGCCGCGCCGCATCCGTGACAATCTGCGGTTGTCGTAAAATTCCCGGAGTTGTTAGGCATCGCCCGCGCGGCGCTCTTATCTGAAGGGCAGGCGGCCGACACAGGCGCTGCCAGACGGGATGAAAATATGCCGCAAAATCAATCTCTGGTTAAAGGCTATGCCGATACGGCCGCCGGCCAGGTCCATTTCCGGCGTTGCGCCGGGCCGGGCGTGCCGGTGGTCCTGCTCCATCGCACGCCTGTCTCCTCGGCCAGCTTCGAGCGCATGCTTGCCTATCTCGATGGCCGGCACGCCGCGATCGCGCTCGATACGCCCGGTTTCGGAGCCTCCTTCCGCCCGCAGGGGCACCCTTCGACGAGGGATTACGCAGGCTGGTTGCTTGAGGCGCTCGATGCGCTGGGCGTGACGGCGTTTCATTTGGCCGCCCACCACACTGGCACGCATTTTGCCGCTGAAATGGCCGCTATGGCGCCGGATCGGGTGCGCTCGCTCACCCTTTCGGGCGTGCTTTATGCGCCCGAGGACGAGCGGCGCAAGCTGCGCGCCGACATTGCCGATGCCGAGCCAATTGCCGCCAGCGGCGCGCATGTCACCGAATGCTGGCGGCTGATGAAAAGCCTGTTCCTCGATTACGACGGCGAGCTCGTCCATGCCGAGACGCTGGGCGCGCTGACCGCGATGGACGCGCGCGATCAGGCCTTCAATGCGATCTTCGCGCAGAATTTGCGGGCGGTGTTTGGCGCCGTCAAGTGCCCGGTACAGGTGGTGCAGGCCAGCGACGACCCGCTCGGCCTGGGCGAGATGCTCACCCGTTTCCGTGCCGATTTCCCGCTGGTGCCGGTGCGCAGCATTGGCCCGGCCTTTCTCGCCGCGCCCGAAAGGCAATCGGGGCAGTTCGCCCGCGCGCTTCTCTCTTTCATCCATCATGTCGAGGCAGAACCCCACCCTATGGACAATCGTTGCTATACCCTCGTTCAGGGCGCCGCAGGTTATGATCTGGTTCGGGCCGACACTGCCATACCCCAGCCGGGGCAGGGCGAGGTACTGGTCCGCGTACACGCCGTGTCGGTCAACCGCCGCGATCAGAGCATCCGCGACCTGAGCTATCCGGTGAACGGGGCGAACCATTTCACGCCGCTGTCCGATGCCGCGGGCGAGGTGGTTGCCGTGGGCGCGGGGGTGACGGCGTGGCAGGAGGGCGACCGTGTCGTTTCAACCTTCTGCCAGAACTGGGCCGGCGGGCGGCTGACCCTGCCGGCGGCGCTGTCCTCGCTGGGCGGGGGCGGGCCGGGGGTGTTTGCCGACCATGTCGTCCTCTCGGCCGAGGGCATCACACGCATCCCCGATGGCTGGAGTTGGGAACAGGCGGCGACGCTGCCCTGCGCGGGGGTGACGGCGTGGCGCGCGCTGATGACGCTGGGCCAGATGCAGCCCGACGACTGGGTGCTGATCATCGGCACCGGCGGCGTGGCGCTTTTCGCGCTGCAGATCGCCGTGGCGGCCGGGGCGCGGGCCATCGTCCTGTCGTCCAGCAACGCCAAGATCGAGCAGGTCAAGGCCATGGGCGCGGTCGCCGGGGTCAATTACGTCGAGACCCCCGACTGGGCCGAGGCGGTGCGCGCAATTACGGGCGGAATGGGCGTCAATCAGGTGGTCGAGCTGGGCGGCAGCGGCACTCTGGCCAAATCCATCGCCAGCCTGGGGCTTGACGGCCATATGGCGATGATCGGCGCGCTCGACGGCTTTGGTGGCGACATTCCGGCGCTGCCAATGATCTTTGCCGCCTTGCGGGTCAGCGCGGTGATGGTCGGTTCGCGCGCCGATCAGGAGGCGCTGATCGCCTTCCTGAACGAGAAGGGCGTCCGCCCGGTCATCGACAGCGTTTATGCCTTTGACGACGCCGAGCAGGCCTATGCCCGCACCAACGCGGGCGCTTTCGGCAAGGTGGTTATCAGTATGGGAGCCAGCGCATGAGCCGTACAATCCTCATCACCGGGGCCAATCGCGGGATAGGCCTTGAACATGTCCGCCAGGCATTGGCCGCCGGTGAACAGGTGATCGCCGCCTGCCGCGACCCACAGGGCGCGCATGCCTTGCAGGCGTTGGCCGATACCGGGCGCCTGCGCATCGAGCAGGTTGATATGGCCGACGGCGCTACGATCGACGCGCTGGCGCAGCGGCTGGCCGGGGTGCCGATTGACATGCTGGTGAATAATGCCGGCCTTTATGGCGGCAGCTGGACCAGCGATGCGCATCGCCAGACCGTCGCGGGCATGGATTACGATCTGTGGGATGAGATGATGCGCGTGAATGTCATCGCCCAGTTCCGGCTGACCGCGCGCCTGTTCGACAATCTCGGGGCGGGCGTTGGCAAGCTGGTGGTGATGATGTCGTCCGAACTCGGCTCGATGGCCCGCAATACTGCTGGTCAGTCGCATGCCTATCGGTCGAGCAAGGCAGCGCTGAACATGCTGACCAGGGGCCTGTCGCTGGATCTGGCCGGAGACGGGATCAAGGTCGTGTCGATGGCGCCGGGCTGGACGAAAACCGACCTGGGCGGGGAAGGTGCGCAATGGGATGTGGACGAGAGCGTCCGTCGCCAGCGTGATGTGCTGGCCGGAGCGGACAGGTTGCCCAGCGGCTGCTTTGTGGATCTGAACGGGGAGATGGTGCCATGGTGAAGCGCATCGTGATTGCGGGCGGAGGCATTGCGGGAATGACCGCGGCCGCCGCCCTGGCGCAGCAGGGTTTTGCTGTGACGCTGCTGGAGAGCGCGCCGGAATTTGGCGAGATTGGCGCTGGGGTGACGCTGTCGCCCAACGCGATGAAGG
>DATMUT010000406.1:0-8012 GCA_035563755.1 Novosphingobium sp. | reverse complement strand
ATCAACAACAACATTCGGGGGCAAAGGCTTGGTCGAGCCGAGAGTTTCATGGCGGATCGCGCCGGCACAAACCGGCCAGCGGACAACCGCGATCGAAGCGCTGGCATGCGCCCCGGCGCCGCCCCATTCTGATGCGCCCCCTTGCTGGCCGGCCGCCACGCGCCCCGACGGACCCTGACCCATGCCCGAACAGGCCCTTGCCCGGCGCAGCATCCAGCGCGTTCTCACCCGCATTCTGGCGGTAGGCTTTCTGGCGCTTATCGGCCTTGTCGTCTCGGCCGGCTACCTTATGGCGCTCAACCAGCGTCAGGCCGATTGGGTGCAGCACACCTACAAGGTCGAGCGGCAGATCTATGCCATGCGCAATGCTGTGGCCCAGATCGAGGCGCTGACCTGGCGCACGGCTGCGGCCAACGCCCCCGCCCGCCTGGCCGACAGCCTCTCGGCGCAGGGCGCGCTTGATCTGGCGATCGGGCGACTGGCAACGCTCACGGCCGACAACCCCAGCGAGCAGGCCCGCATTCCTGTCCTGCGCCGCGAGGCGCGTGTGCTGGACCAGGTGGCCGACGCCAGCACGACTGGCCCCGGCGTGCACCACGACGCACGCACCGAAACCCGCGCCACACAGGCCGCCGACGCCCTGACCCGCATGGGCGCGGCCATGATGGCCGAGGAAGAGCAGCTGATGGCCCAGCGCATCGAGGCGCAGCGCTCTGCCGAGCAGACCTTCTATGTCATGCTGGCGCTGGCCTTCTTGCTGCTGGTGGTGGTGGGTGTGCTCACCTTCACCAACCTGCGCGGCTACACGCGCGCGCTCAATGAATCGCGCGAAGCCCTGCGCCGCCTCAACGCCTCGCTCGAGGAGGCCGTGCAGGAGCGGACCGCCGAGCTGAAGCGGGCCAACGAGGAAATCCAGCGCTTCGCCTATATCGTCAGCCACGACCTGCGCTCGCCGCTGGTCAACGTCATGGGCTTTACCGCCGAGCTGGAGGCCGCGACCATCACCCTGCGCGACATGGTCGCAACCGTGGACGAGCAGCACAGCGAGCTGGTGCCCGACGAAGCGCGGCAGGTGGTGCGCGACGAGCTGCCCGAGGCGATCCATTTCATCCGCACCTCGACGCAGAAGATGGACCGCCTGATCAACGCCATCCTGCGCCTCTCGCGCGAGGGACGGCGCAGCCTGAACCCCGAAAGGCTCGATCTGGGCGTGCTGTGCGGGCAAGTCATCGACACGCTGCGCATCCGCATCGACGAGGCCGAGGCCGATGTGCGGATCGAGGGCAAGCTGCCCACCATCGTGAGCGACCGGGTGGCGATCGAGCAGATGATCTCGAACCTGGTCGAGAATGCGATCAAGTATCGCGCGCCCGGTCGCACGCCCGTCATCACCATATCGAGCCGGGGCGTGGGACCGCGCATCGCCCTCGACATTACCGACAACGGGCGCGGCATTGCCCCCCACGACCACGAGCGCGTGTTCGACCTGTTCCGCCGCTCGGGCCAGCAGGACCAGCCGGGCGAAGGCATAGGTCTGGCCCATGTGCGCGCCTTGTCCTACCGGCTGGGCGGGTCGGTCACATTGCAATCAACGCCGGGCCAGGGCTCGACATTCACCATCAACCTGCCGATCCAGTTCGTCGGCGAATAGAACACATCCGGGGAAAACCGCCGTGCCAGACAGCATCAACAACCAGTTGCCCGTCAACATCATCATGATCGAGGACGACGAGGGCCACGCCCGGCTGATCGAGAAGAACATCCGCCGCGCCGGCATCTCGAATGTCATCCATCACTTCACCGACGGCACCTCGGGGCTCGAGCACATCTTTTCCGCGCCCGAGGGGCCGGTCAAGAATGGCCCGGCGCTCATCCTGCTCGACCTCAACCTGCCCGACATGAGCGGCACCGACATTCTGGCCAAGATCAAGGCCGACACCAAGCTGCGCCGCACGCCCGTGGTCATCCTGACCACCACCGACGACAAGTACGAGATCCAGCGCTGCTATGATCTGGGCTGCAACGTCTACATCACCAAGCCGGTGAACTACGAGAATTTCGCCGCCGCCATCCGCCAACTGGGCCTGTTCCTGTCGGTCATGCAGGTGCCGGACGCGGGGGGCGAATAAGGGCACGCGCATGATGGCCGACGAGACCGCACGCATCCTTTACATCGACGACGACGAGGGACTGTGCCACCTGGCCCGGCGCGCGCTGGGCCGGCTGGGCTATGCGGTCGAGATTGCCACCAGCGGGCCGCAGGGCGTCGATCTGGCGGCAGCCGGGCCGTTCGATCTGGTCGCGCTCGATCATTACATGCCCGGGCAGGACGGGCTGGCAACGCTGGCCGCGCTGGGCGACCTGCCAGCGCCGCCGCCTGTGGTCTATGTGACCGGGTCGGATGAAAGCGCCATCGCGGTTGCCGCGCTCAAGGCCGGCGCGGTCGATTACGTGGTGAAATCGGTCAGCGAGGACTTCTTCGACCTGCTGGCCAGCGCCATCGAGCAGGCGCTGGCCGCTCAGCGCCTGCGCGCCGAAAAGGAAGAGGCCGAACACCGCCTGCGCGAGACGAATGCGCAGCTCGAGATGATGCTGGGCGAGGTCAACCACCGCGTGGCCAACAGCCTGCAGATGGTCTCGGCGCTGGTCAGCATGCAGGCGCGCAAGGCCGAGGGCGAGGAGGCGCGCGCGCTGCTGGCCGACACGCGGCGGCGCATACACGCCATCGCGCAGGTCCACCGCCAGCTGTATGCCGCAGGCGGCGCCACCAGCATCGCCATTGCCGACTACATCCGCGCGCTGGCGGCCGAGCTTGAGCATACCTGCTCGACGCCTGCGGCCCCGCGCCGCATCCTGGTCGATGCGCAGCCGGCAATGATGCCCGCCTCGATCGCGGTGGCGCTGGGCGTCATCATCAACGAGCTGGTCAGCAACGCCTGCAAATACGCCTATGGCGAGCACGAGCCAGGACAGGTACGCCTGACCTTTGCCACGCATGGCACCGACGGCTTCCTGCTGGCGCTCGAGGACGACGGGCGCGGCATGGCGCAGGGGGCAACGCCCAAGGGCACAGGCCTTGGCTCGCAGATCATCCGCGCCATGGCGCAAACGCTCAAGGCAGACCTGCGCTACATCAACAAAACCCCGGGCCTGCGCGTTGAACTCGAGCGCGAGGAAGGCCAGACGGCGTAGCGGAATGCGGCCCACGATTGCGAACCGCGGCTGCGAACCGCGGCTGCGAACCGCGGCTGCCCGGAATTTTCAGGCAAATGCCGTGGTTCCGGTTGCGGCAACAGTGCTAATACTCGGCGCTTGGGTCAGGCGTGGATTGTCTTGGACTATCCTATGTCACCAAGCGCAAAGTATGAAATCAGGGAATTTGGCAATGAGCCCGCCACTTATCAGGCAAGGTGGCAAAATCACTTTCTGCCTCATTGCCATGCTGCACTTCAGTCAAGCAGCAGCGCACCCTGATGCAACGGGCGCTCAATATTCCAAAAACTTCGACACCTGCGCCAGCCACGCGGAAGGCAGTTACACGCGCATCATCCATTGCCTCTCGGATGAGCAGAGCAGGCAAGAAAGAGTTCTGAACTCAGTTTATCGGAATGTCAGCCACGACCTCAGCGCAGCTCCGCGACAGACCTTACGGCTGTCGGAGCGAAGCTGGATACTCGCAAGAGAGGGCAAATGCCCACTTACCGATGTGGCAGGCTTAAGCGAAGAGGTGGATATGAGGATGTGCCGTCTGGATCAGACGGTCCGTCGCATCGACTACCTGAAACAATACAAGCCACATCCATAGGAACAACATCCGCCCCCCAACATCGCCGCCGTTCATTCGGGCCGTCGGCGGTCGGCACGCCGCAGGCCAGATGCAGCAAACGCCCCCTGCGGCAAAAAATTTCCTCCTGCGGACCTATTGCGACGCAACAATCCCGTTCCTCGTCTCTTTCTACTCTCGAAGCTGCCCTAAGGGCTTTCCCCGGAGCGCCGGGCGGCTTGCCGACAAGGAAAGGGAAGGCACATGAGAAAGCTGGTAATGGTCGCGGCGCTGGCATCGACCGCGCTGGGCGGCGGCATCGCACACGCCGAAAAGGGCAGCCCCTACATCATGATCGAAGGCGGCGCCGTGAAGAACGAGCGCTCCGACGTATACGGCCCCAATGGTTATGACCGCTCCGACCGCTGGAAGTGGGGTTACGATGTGGGTGGCGCCATCGGCTACGACTTCGGCAACTTCCGCCTCGAAGCCGAAGGCAGCTATCGCGAATCGAAGCTGAAATCGCAGCAGAACGCCTTTGGCAGCTTCAACTCGGGCCAGGGTGTTTACGGCCATACCTCGACCGTTTCGGCCATGGGCAACGCGCTGTTCAGCGTTGGCAAATGGCACGGCGCCAAGTTCTACGCCGGTGGCGGTGTGGGTTGGGCCCGCACCTATGTGGGCGAGGAACTGGTCAATGTTGGCGGCATCCACGGCGCCAAGGAAGGCTTTGCCTGGCAGGCACTGGCAGGCGCCACCGTGCCGATCTCGCGCAACGTCGATTTCGGTGTGCGCTACCGCTACTTCCGCCCCGACGGCGCGGACAGCTTCTATTACGCCAACAATGGTGCGCCGCAGCGCGTTTCGACCCGCTCGCACTCCATTCTGGCAACGCTGACGTTCAACCTGGGCAAGTCGGCCCCGGTCGAGGAAACGGCGCCGCCGCCGCCTCCCCCGCCGCCGCCGCCCCCTCCGCCGCCGCCGCCTCCCCCGCCGCCCCCGCCGCCTGCTCCGGTGTGCAACAAGGGCCCCTACATCGTGTTCTTCGACTGGGATAAGTCGGACGTCACGCCCGAGGCCGCCGGCATTCTCGACAGCGCGATCCAGGCCTATGGCAACTGCGGCACCGTGCCGATCATGCTGGCCGGCTACACCGACCGCTCGGGTACGCCCAAGTACAACCTTGGCCTGTCGGCTCGCCGCAACGCCTCGGTGCGCGCTTACCTCACCGGCCACGGCATTGCCGACGGTTCGATCGCAACCCACGCCTATGGTGAAGAGAACCCGCGCGTTCCCACCGCCGATGGTGTGCGCGAACTGCAGAACCGCCGCGTCGAGATCACCTACGGTCCTGGCTCGGGCAACTAAGGCCAGTCACCACGCAACAGGAAAGGGCCGGAGCAATCCGGCCCTTTTCATGTCGGCGGCGGGCAAGCACAAAACCAGGCCTGCAACCCGGCCCAAATTCCCATTGCGTTTTCCAACTCAAGCCCTCACCTTGCGCGCACCGCCTCCTTACCCAGCCCCCTGTTCGGCTCGCCTTGCCCTGCGGCAGGGGCAGGCTGGCGATCAGACCGGCTGCGGCCATGCTGGTTGGCCAGAAGGCAGCGGTTACGGAGCGACAGACAGTGCATAGCCCCGCCTCACCGCATCTCGGCCGCGATGCCATTGCCCGCATATATGACGTGCGCGATGCCGACATGCGCGCGCGGCTCGATGCGCTGGCCGCGCTTGCGGGGCGGCTGTGCAATGCGCCGGTGGCCATGGTCAGCATCGTGCTCGAAGACCGGCTCGAGGCTTTGGGCAAATTGGGCCAGCTGCCGCATCCAGGTCCGGTGTGGCAGTCGTTCTGCGCCTATTCCATGGTCAGCGACGGCCTGATGGTGGTGCCCGATGCCACCTTGGACGCACGCTTTGCCCGGAACCCGCTGGTCACCGGCCCGGCGCATGTGCGCTTCTATGCCGGCTACCCGCTGATCTCGCGCGAGGGGGTGCCGCTGGGCAGCCTGTGCGTGGTCGATACAGCCCCGCGCGCCGGGCTGGGCGAGGCCGAGCAGCAGGCGCTGGCAACGCTCGCCGATGCGGCGATGGCCCATCTCGAGGGGCTGCGCACCGCCAGCGATCACCACGAACACCGCAAATCGACATCGCTCGAACTCGACCGGATGAATCAGCGCTTCCAGGTGCTGGCAGATGCCATGCCACAGCTGGTCTGGTCCTCTACGCCCGATGGGCAGAGCGATTATTTCAGCCAGCAGTGGTGTGAATATACCGGCACCTCGGCCGAGATGAGCCACGGCGCGGGCTGGATGTCATTCCTGCACCCGGATGATGTGCCCGGCACGCAGGACGGATGGACACTGGCTCTGGCCACCGGCACGCCCTATTCGGTGGAATACCGCCTGCGCCGTCACGATGGCGAATATCGCTGGATGCTGGCGCGCGGCCTGCCCATCACCGATAATGAGGGCGACGTGCTGCGCTGGATCGGCACCTGCACCGACATTCACGAGCGCGTGCGCACGACCGAGATCCTCGAGCTGATGTCTCAGGAACTGAGCCATCGCATCAAGAACCTGTTCGCCATCGTACAGGGGCTGATCACGATGAGCCTGCGCAGCTGGCCCGATGCCGCCCCTGTTGTGCGCGACCTGCAGGCACGGCTGGTCTCGCTGGGGCGGGCGCATGATCTGGTGCGACCCCGGATTGTGGGAGGGGTGGCGTGGCGCTCGGAAACGACGCTGGCCGACCTGCTCAATCACCTGACCGAGGCGCACCGCAGCGAGGGTGTCTCGCGCCTTGCCCTCACCGGCCCAGACTTGCCGATTGGCGAGCAGGAGGCCACGCCGATGACCCTGTTCTTCCATGAAATGGTGACCAATTCGGCCAAATATGGCGCGCTGAGCACCGCGACGGGTCAGGTGCACGTCGAGCTGGAAGTGGGCGAGGATATCGTCATAAACTGGCAGGAAACGGGCGGGCCAGCCATTCTGGCCGCGCCAAGCGCCGGCTTTGGCCATCGGCTGGCCGAAATGAGCGTCGTGCGCCAGATGGGCGGATCGCTGCAATTCATCTGGGAGCGCAACGGCCTGATCGCAAGGGCGCGCATTCCAAACACAAAAGCCCCTGCCTAGGCGGGGCTGGCCGGAAGGCTCTTGCCCTCCGGCCGGCCGCATCAGGCCGCCAGAACCGCCAGATTCTCGCGCGGCAGGTGGTAATCGCTGGCAACCTTGCCCAATTCGGCAAAGAAGGCATCGAGCACCTCGCCCTCGAGGACAAAGTTGTGGCGGAAGTCGGGCAGCACGCCCCCTTCCATCGCCGCCGAAATGGCCGCGCGCGCACGGGCCACGCGGCTTTTCACCGTACCCAACGCCACGCCGCAAATCTCGGCGATCTCCTCGTAGCTCACATTGCCGATCGCCACGAGCACCAGCACTTCGCGCTGGGCGGCAGGCAAGGTGGCCAGCGCGCGCAGCACGTCGGTCGCCTCGACCATGCTTTCCTGGTCGCCGGGCGTGTAGAGGATACGCTCGGCCACGGCCTCGTCATACTCGCCCACAAAACGCTCGCGGCGGACCTGGCCAAAATAGTGGTTGCGCAGGATGGTAAACGTCCAGGCGCGGAAGCTGGTGCCAGCCACATAGCGGTCGCGCGCAGCCCAGGCCTTCATCATGGTTTCCTGCGCCAGATCGTCAGCCCGGTCGCGGCAGCCGCACAGGGTGCGGGCAAAGGCGCGCAAATGCGGGATTGCGGTGGTCAGCTCGCGGTGGAACTCGGCATCGCTCAGCGGCTCGCCCTCGGGCTTGACCTGCTGCCTGGTGGCCGGTTTGTGGCCGGTGGTTTGCACAGACATGGGGACCTCTTCCAAAGTTTGGCGATATGTGGGGTTAAAGTCGCGTGCCGGCGGCAGGTTCCAACAGCGCCAACGGAAAATCGCTCGAACCCAACGGCCCGTCGCAGCGGGGCAAAAATCATCGCGCCGCCACACAAAATTCGCGCGCCTGCGGGAACAATGCGTTTCTGGCGCGTTAGTCACTCTAAAGCCCCGCGCGCCGACTGGTGCGACCCGCAGGGCCTCTCACCTGGTCATCTGCCGAAAGGGCCTGCCTCCTCTACAGGGCCGGTCGTCAGGCGCGTGGCCCAGCGGATACGACAAGCTCAAACGGTCTTCATCTCATGGACAGCTGCGCCCTGCCACCTTTCGCCTGCCGCCCCGCCCGCCGCCACCCGCGCGCGGCCGGACTGCAGA
>DATMUT010000405.1:0-12455 GCA_035563755.1 Novosphingobium sp. | reverse complement strand
ATGAACGCCGTGGGCCTGTTGCTGGCGTTCGAGCGGCGTGCGGCCCAGCTTGCGCAACTGGCCGCCAAGCTGGGGCCGGGGGGCGATATTGGCGCCTTGCTCGAAACGGAAAAGGCGGCGAGGCGGGTATTCTGGAAGGATGTGCCTGACCTTTCGGCGCAAATGCGCATCTGGCGCGGGCGCTCGCTCGAAAGGCTGGTGGACCGGCTGATGCAGCTCCACCGGCAACTGATGCGCGACAATCAGGGGGCGGTTGGCTTGCTGAGCCAGGGTTTGGCCGAAATTGCCCGCGCAGCCGCACGGCGCAATTGATTGCAGTAAACGGCTTGCGCAGGAAAAAGTACCAAGCTGGTGTGCATTACACGGTAAACGAAAGGTTTATTCGCTGAATCGGGTTGCTGCGCCGCAACAATGTGCTAAGTAAAAGCACATAGGGCAAGGCTGGCGTCTTGATGGAACATGCTTCCGTTCGCGCCGCCCGGGAGTTTGCAGATGAATGCGCCGGTAGCTAAAATGGGCTGGTCTGCCCGGTCGCGCGCTCGTGCGCGGGCGCGGGCGAGAGCCATTCGAATGCCGCTGATGCATTCGCTGCAACGGCGCAGGCTGCAGTGCTATCTGGCGCTGATGATGGCTGATATCGCCGCCCTCTTCGTCGGTTTTTTCAGCGCCGGTTATGCCGTTGAGGGGCTGTCCGGGTTCAGGCAGGGGCTGCTGCTGGCGCAGTTGGTGCTGCCGGTCTACCTGACTGTTGCGCTGTATAACGATGCCTATTCGCTCGACGCGCTTCGGCGAGCCGGGCATAGCGTCACACGTGGGGTAATGGCTTTGGCCGTTTCTTGCGGAGTGGTTGTTTTCTTTGCCTTTTACTTTCGAGCCGATGTGCAGTTTTCGCGCAAGGCGTTTACCGCCGGTCTGGTGGCGGGTTGCGCGTTGCTCACCTTCGCCCGCATCTGGATGCGCGCTTTCGTGCGCTGGCGCTGCGGCGCCTCGGTGCTCAACGAGCTGGTGATCGACGACGGCGGCCCCGAGGTCAGTCTGCGCGGCGCCTATCACGTCTCGGCGCAAAGTTTCGGCTTGCGCCCCTCGCTCGACGACCCCCACGCGCTTGACCGCATCGGCATGGTTCTGCGCAACGCCGACCGGGTGATCGTGAGCGCACCGCCCGAGCGACGCGCCGATTGGGCGATCATCCTGAAGGGGGCGAATGTCGAGGGTGAGGTGATCGACGAGAGCGTCGCGGTGCTGGCTGCGCAGGGCGCGCGGCACGCCGGTGGCCTGGGCTTCCTGCTGGTTTCGGCCGGGCCTCTGGGCATGCGCGCGCGCATTGCCAAGCGCGCTCTCGACGTGGCGGTGGCCGGCTCGGCGCTGCTGGTGCTATCGCCGCTGTTGCTGGTGGTTGCGCTGCTGATCAAGCTCGAGGATGGCGGAACGGTGTTTTTCCGGCAAAGGCGGGTGGGGCGCTCGAACCGTTTCTTTGCGATCTACAAGTTCCGTTCGATGACCGAAAACCGGGTCGGGCGTGATGGCACGCAGTCGGCCGCCAAGGACGACAAGCGGATCACTGGCATCGGCAAGTTCATCCGATCGACCAGTATCGATGAATTGCCCCAGTTGCTTAACGTACTCAAAGGCGACATGAGCCTGGTTGGGCCCCGTCCACACGCCATTGGTTCGCGCGCGGCCGACAAGCTGTTCTGGGAAGTGGATGCTCGCTACTGGCAGCGCCACGCGCTCAAGCCGGGTCTGACCGGTCTGGCGCAGATTCGCGGTTTGCGCGGCGCTACCGACTGCGAGGAAGATCTGCTTAGCCGGCTCAGTGCCGATCTGGAATATCTGAACGGCTGGTCGTTGCCGCGCGATCTGTGGATTTTGGTTTCGACATTCCGCGTGCTGGTGCACGACAAGGCCTTTTAAGGGCGCTCGAAACGGGCGCGCAAGGGGAGGCTAGCCCCCCCTCGCGCGGTCCATTCACCCGGCCAGCAAAAGGTAGACCGGCGAGCCGGTGAGGTCGATCGTCTTGCCGTGGCTCACCGGGTTGCCCATCCAGTTCAGAACCTTGGCCCCGGCCGGCACGGCCAGGGTTGAGCCATTGCCGTAATCCCACACAACTTCGGTCTGCTGGCCTGCGCGCAGGAAGCGATAGCCCACCTGCGTGCCGCTCAGGCCCGAGGCTGGCCCTTGCGCCTGGCTGCCGTCGAGCAACCAGGACATTACCGCATAGGCGGGCGCGACCGGCTTGGGCGAGAGCATGTCGGAACCGAAAGGCACGCGCGGATTGAGGTTCCAGTAATAGCCGAAACTGCGAATCTGAGTGGGATGGCCCGCATCCCAGAAGTCGTGCACATAAAAGCCGAAATCGAACCTTGCGCCCTCGCCCAGCATCATCAGGGTGACGCGCAGGTCGCGGCGCGCCTGTTCGAGAAGGCCGCCATAGTCGGACTCGTAGCCATTCTCGGTACCGATGAAAGGAACCGGGTGCCCCTTGGCTTTTTGCACCGCCGCCAGTTGCCGGTGCAGCAAGGGGAGAAACTGGGCCTTTTCGGGCGCTATGTCATTGGGCATGACATAGGGGTGAATCGAGAGGACATCGAGGTAGCGCCCAAGTCCTGCCGCAAGCAGGCCATCGAGCTCATTTGCCGAGGCTGTCTGCATGAACAGCGTGGGGCCTGCCACCAGCGCCTCGGTGTCGGCCTTGTGAATCGCATCGTAGGCCAGCGCATAATAAGCCACGAGCTGGTCGGGCGTGCCGCCAAAGCACCAGGTCTTGCCTGGCTCCCAGGTTACTTGGTAAATGCGAGGGTGCGTGTCGGGCCAGACAGCCGCGAATTCCTGAGCCAACCGGCCCGCAAATCCGGGAAAAGCCTGACGTCCGGCAGAGTTGAGCGCGCCAAATCCCTTGCAGACCTTGCCTTGCGTGCCCGCCTCCAGGGCCCAGGCCGGAATGCCCGCATTGGTCACGGTCGAGATGGCGTACATGTGCCAGGGCGCCTGTTGGGGGCTGCCGTCCTGTAGGGCCAGGTGCACCCAGGGCTTTCCTGGAGCGCCGCCTGCGATCCTGCCGGTTCTGGGCGTGAACTGACCGGGCGCGCTGGGTTCCATGGCGATCCAGCCGCCGCCGCCGTGAAAGTAATGCGCGCCCAGGTAGCGCAGCACCGGCGCTTTGTCGTTGTAGCCGCCCTGAAAGCCAAAATGCGATTTTTCGGGGCCGTAATCGGTGCGTTTTGCCGGATCGGGAACGACCGCGTAGGAGAGTATGCCGGCCGGCCGCGTGCCCTGTGCCGGCAAGGCGGTGCCGTTGGCCAGTGTGGCCTTCACCTCGTAATAGCCGTAGTGATCGGCGGGGGCGGGCAGCTCAATCTGGGCGTGGCCGGCGCCATCTGCGAGAATGGTGGTGGAGCGATGCGCGAGGGCATGCCCCTGTTCGTCGGAAATAAAAATTTCCAGTCCGGTGCTGGCATTCGGGGCAAGGCCGTCGGCGCGCAGGTCAAGGCTGACCGTTTCTCCCAGCGCGAAGGTGTTGGTCGAAGAGTGATTCGTTTGCGCGGTCAAGGCGGGCTGCGCGGCGAGCGGCTGACAGCAGCTCAAGGCCAGTGAAGTGCTGCCGAAAAGCAGAGCCAACGTGTTGCGATGCAAGGCAGAATCCTTTCGTGCGGTTTTGCCGACGGACGATGGAGAGTCTTGAGAAACTGCGGAGATAGATAGGTAACTAGACATATATTGCGTAGATATGAATTGATTTGCTGTGCCGCTGGCGCAGCATTGCCAAATGACGAATCGATGAAATCGCGTGTGTAGCGGCCAATCAAACGCCTGAGAGATGCGGCGATACGAGTGGAAATGGCGCCGAGCGCGCATATCTCTCGTGTCGCAGTGCAGCGAGAGGGCTGGACTTGGGTGGCGTGGTACGGTAATGTACCTACGTTATTTCACGGAGAAACCTTATGATCCGTTCCATCGCCATGTCTATCGCTGCTTGTGCCGTCATGGCAGGTTCGGCCGCCTCGGCATCTGAAACCTATTCGGCTCAGGCTCTCCCTGCTTCGCCCGCAGCTTACACCAGCTCGGTATCGCAGAAGTTCTGCTCCTCGCATGCCTCGGCAATTGCCTGCTCGCAGGGGCGCGTGCGCTATGCTGCTCCGCGCGGTGCTGCTGGCGGCGGTGTCGGCGGCTCTGGCGGCTTCTTCAGCACCCTGAGCATTTTCCAGATCGCTCAGCTTGCCGCCACGCTTGCGGCTCTGGGTTATGCGATCCACATCAACAATGAGGTTTCCAACCCCGTTAGCCGCTGATGCGAGATTGATGGGCTGCCTCGTCTCGCTATGCGAGGCGGGGTGGTAGGGTAGGGTGGTCGCAATCATGGGTGGGAAGATGTGGCGGCCCGCCTCGCGGGTGGCGCTGCTGCCGGACGCGCTCCCTGCTGCAATGCTCGGCTGGCTCTTGCTTGCGGGCGGCGGCGGGATTTTGTATGCCCGCGCCGAAGTTGCGGCGCAATGCGGGGCTGCGGCCCTGCTTGCGGCATGCGCGATTTTCTGTCCCTATCTGGTGCGGATCAGGTTGGTCGCGGTAATGGTGGCAGGGCTGGTGGTGTTGGTGCCGCTTGCGCAGCTTGTGCCTTTGCCGCCATCTGTCTGGCAGGGCATGCCGGGGCGCGCCACCGACGTTGCCATTCTTTCGCTGGTCGGCCAGCAGCACAGCTGGCACCCGTGGAGCATGACGCCGCAGCGGACCTTCGCCTCGCTGATGAGCATGCTGCCGCCTTTGGCAATTCTTGTCCTGGCTGCGGGCCTTGATCGGCGTGCGCGCTGGTGGATGCTCCTTGTCGTTGCCGCGACGAGCCTTATTGGACTTGTCATAGGTGTTGCGGCGCGCGGTTCGGGCTGGAGCGGGCTGTTCATCTATTCGGACATGACCTCAAGCGGCATCACCGGCTTCCAGTCCAGCCATAATGGCGAGGCTGACATCATGCTGTTCGGCATGATGTCTTACGTGGCGGTCTGCCTGGAATGGTTCGCAGCGCGACCCAGGCCATTTGCATCCTGGCAAATAGGCTGCGCGACACTGAGTGGCATGATCGTCTATGTGCTTGGGGTATTTTTCACTTCGTCACGCATGGGCATTCTGCTGTTGGTGCCAGCCGGGTTCGCCTGTCTGCTCATGCTTTGGCGGTCGGCTCTTGTGCATCGTGGTGCGGTGCTGGCTATCGCGGGCGGCGGTGCGATTGTCACGGCTGTTGCAGCATTTGCATTGCGTAATGATGCGGCCGTAATCGCCATTGTCAGCCGATTTGGTGCAGGTGATCCGGCGCGCGAGACAATGTGGCGTCAGTCGATTGCTGTTGCTAAGGGTTTGTACCCATTTGGCGCTGGTATTGGCTCGTTCATCCCTCTATTCATGCGCTGCGAAGCACTGGAAACCGTGACTGATACCTATGTTATCCGCGCTCACAACGATTTCATCGAGTTGCTGGTCGAGGCGGGCGTACTGGGGGCGGCGGTGCTGGTGGCAGTTTGCGTCATCCTCGTGATTTCGCTTGTGCGAAATATGAAGCGGCAAGAGGGCGTTTTTGGAACGCAGGGCATTTTTGCCGTATTCGTGCTTCTGTTGATCGCCCTGCATTCGCTCGTCGATTACCCTCTCCGCTCGATGTCGATTGCCAGCGTTGCCGCATTGGCACTTTCGATACTCCTGGCTTCACCCAAAGGCGAATGGTCCGCTCGCAGGCTGAAAGGCTGAAACACCGGTTATGTCTGCTTCTTTCAAGTTTTCAGGAGTCGCATTGGCACTCCTGTCCTGCGCTGCCTGCACTAATCCGTCGGCACGGAACCTGCCTTATGGCACCGACTGGCCGGGCGCTGCGCAGGCCTCCGCCGACGATTCCTCGGGCAAGTTGTCGGAATTCGACTACATCCACCCGCTCGACCGGCTGGCGATCCACGTGCTGGGCGAGCCGGAGTTGACCTCGGACTCCTACCGTGTCGACAAGAGTGGAACCGTGCAGATACCGCTTGCCGGTCAGGTCATGGCCGCCGGCAAAACCACTGCGCAGGTGCGTGAAGAAATCATCAAGCGTCTGGCCGCGCGCTATGTGCGCGATCCGCAGGTCGCGGTCGTGGTGCTCGAGCAGTCGCGCCTGAGCTTTGCGGTCGAAGGGGCAGTGCGCGAGCCTGGCATTTTCGACGCCACGGCCGATACCACGCTGCTCTCGGCGCTGGCCCAGGCCAAGAGCCCGACCAATATCGCCCGGCTGAGCGAGGTGGTGATCTTCCGCGTGATGAACGGCCGGCGTGCTGGCGCTAGGTTCGATCTGGCCCGCATTCGCCGCGGCGAGGCGGATGATCCGCGCATTCTGCCGGGTGACACGGTGGTTGTGGGCCATTCGAACATCAAGAGCGCCTGGCGTGAATTCCTTCAGGCCGCTCCCGCGTTCAGCATCTTCTATTATCTGCGCAACTAGGAACATCACCTTGTCCATTCAATCGATCGATGACGGCGGCGCGCTAGTTGCGGGGCAGGGGCAGGCCGTCGAAGCATTCGTGCCGCAACGCTCCTCTTTCGACCTGCGCCATCTGGTGGGCGCGGTACGCACCAACTATCGGCTTATCGTGGCGCTGATTGTCGGCGCGCTGGCGCTTGCGCTGGTGATCACGCTGTTGCAAACGCCGCGATATACCGGCGTTGCGACAATCCAGATCAACAGCAGCAGCGGGCATCTGTTGCGCAAGGGCGCTGATGACGAGGGTGGCGACGAGGGCCGCGATGACGCGGACCGCTTCCTCAACACTCAGGTGGATGTGCTCAAGAGCAAAGGGTTGGCGCTGCGCGTTGCGCGCAAGCTGAACCTGGCGAACAAGGAGCATTTCTTCGAGGCCGAACGCGCGAGTGTGCCCAAGCCTGGGACCGCGCCGGAAAAGGTCGAGCAATCGCTTGTCAGCATCTTGCGCAACAATCTCGAGATTAAGTTGCCGCATGACACGCGTATTGCCTCGATCAGCTTTGAAAGTGCAGATCCGCAACTTTCGGCGCTGATTGCCAACACCTACGCCGATGAATTCATCAAGGCTGACCTTCAGCGGCGCTTTGATGCATCTTCTTATGCGCGCGAATTTCTGAGCCAGCAGCTCGAGGTCGCGCGCCAGAGGCTTGAGCAGTCTGAGCGTGCGGTCAATGATTACGCCCGCAATAACAGCCTTATCATCGCGCAGCCCGCCAGCGGGCAGAATCAGGGCCAGCAGGCCGGGAACACGTCGGTCACGACCTCGAGCCTGTTGCAGATAAATGCGGCGGTGAACGATGCCACGGCACGGCGCATCGCGGCCGAAGCGCACTGGAAGGCCGTGTCTGCCAGCGCGCTGATGAGCGTTCCGGAGGTGATTGGCAACGGTACGGTTGCGCAGCTGGTGGCGCAACGCGCCGCGCTGCAGGCCGACCTCGAGCTCGAGCGTTCGCGCCACCTTGACGATTACCCCACGGTGAAGGCCAAGCGGGCGCAGCTGGTCCAGCTCGAGAGCCAGATTCACATTGCCGCGATGAACGTGCGCAATTCGATCAAGGCCGATTACGATACGGCGGCCAAGACCGAGAAGGACCTGCTGGCCAAGGTCGCTGGTCTGAAGAGCGAGACGCTGGAGGAACAGCAGCGCACGGTGCAGTACAACCTGCTCGCGCATGAGACCGAGGCGAACCGGCAGGTTTATGACGGGCTGCTCGATCGCTTCAAGGAGCTGAATGCGCTTGCGGGCGCTTCGTTGAGCAATGTCTCGGTCATCGACGTCGCGACGGTGCCATCCTTGCCGACCTCGCCCAGCCTGATGAAGAATCTGCTGATCGGGGCCATCATCGGCCTGGTGCTTGCGGTCGTGGTGGTGTTCATCAAGGATCAGTTCGACGACTCGATCCGTGTGCCCGAGGACCTGGAGACGAAGCTGGAACTGCGCCAGCTGGGTGTCATACCCAAGCAGGCGAGCGCTTCGCCGCTTGAAATGTTGAGCGATCCCAAGTCCTCGATGTCGGAGGCTTACAACTCTCTGCGGGGCGTGTTGCTGTACTCCACGCCCAAGGGGCTGCCGCAGATCGTCCAGATCACCAGCGCGCAGCCGTCCGAAGGCAAGTCGACCAGCGCCTTCGCCCTGGCGCTGGGCATTGCGCGGCTGTCGAAATCGGTGCTGCTGATTGACGCCGACCTGCGGCGCCCCTCGCTGCACCGCGCAGCCGAACTCGACAATGAGCGCGGCCTTTCGACGGTGCTGACCGGGCAGATGAGCCTGGCCGACGCGGTCAGCAGTGGCCTTCACGCCAATTTGACGCTGCTGCCTTCGGGACCCATTCCGCCCAATCCGGCGGAAATTCTGTCGACTTCAGCTTTCGAGATCCTGCTTCAGGAAGCTGCGGCGCGCTATGACTTCATCCTGATCGACTCGCCTCCGGTCGTGGGCCTGGCCGACGCGCCGCTGATCGCGCCGCTGGTCGATGGCGTCATTTTCATCGTCGAGGCCGACCGCAGCCGGCGCGGGGCGCTCAAGCTGGCCTTGCGCCGTCTGCGCGCCATGAAGCCCATTGTGCTGGGCGGTGTGCTGACCAAATTCGACCCGATGAAGGCTGGCGCCGACTATTACGACTATTACGGCTACTCCTATTACCAGTACCAGTATGGTCCCAAGCCGCAGGGCAAGGCGGGGTGACGTCCGCGCGGCCAACCAGAATGAACCGCCGGTGGCGGTGGGCGATTGTGCTGGGGTGTATTGTTTATGCACTGGCAGCCGGGCTTAGCGGGATGGACCGCCTGGCCCGGCAGCGGCCGGCCTTGGCCTTGTTCATGCCGCGTTGGTCGTTGATGGCGGCAATGACCGACAGGACCATGCTGGATTGGCAGAGGCACGACATGGTCGCGGCGCGCAGCGATGCGCGCGATGCCCTGGCCCGTACCCCGGCCGAGAGCCGGACCCTGGCTGCTTATGCCATGACAAGGCTGCTTGATCATGATCCGGCTGGTGCGAATCAGGCATTTCGGCTGGCGGCGCAACTGGGGTGGCGCGACAGGCTGACGCAATTGTACTGGTTGAACCAGGCGCTCGAGCTGGGCGACATGCGCGTGGCGGCGCTGCGGCTTGATGCGCTGCTGCGTCAGGAGCCCGAACGTGCAGCCGACGAGCCTGCGGTCACTTATCTGGAAAGCCTGCCGGACGGGCGGGCGCAATGGGTAGCGCGCATGGCCGAAAGGCCGAACTGGCTGCTGCCCTATGCGCTGCAGGCTGACAAGCTGCCCTTGGCCGAGGTCGTGCTGCGCGCGCAAACTCTGCGCGAGTTGGCAGGGCATGGCACGGTGCTGGGGTGCATAGCGGTTTCGCCGCTGGTCGAGCGGCTGATTGCGGGCGGGGCGGTGGATGCGGCGCGCGACCTGTGGCTGGCGCAATGCCCTGGCGCGGCGGGCCATGTGGTGACCGATGGGCGCTTTATCGACGCCCGTCCCGATCAGACGCTGGCATCCTTTGCCTGGCAATTCATGGGTCAGCCCGATGCCTCGGCGCAGTTGGCGCCCGGTTCGCGCGATGGCCAGCGTCAGGTCATGATGACCACGACCGGCACTGGCCCCGTGATTCTGCTGCGCCAGCTGGTGATGGCGCCCCGCGGCCCCATGCGGCTGCGCTGGCGCGCGGTTGACGAGGAGGGTCACGCCAGTGACAGGATCCTGGCCGCAGTCAGCTGTTCGCAAAGCCCGGTGCAGCCCTTGTTGCCGGGCAAGGCTTCGCAGCCGGGGGGGTATCGTGAACTGGCGGTTGATGTTGATGCCGGTTGCCCCGCGCACTGGCTTTACTTCGCGATCGCGCCAGGCGCGTCGGGTGTAGGCCTGGAAGATGTTTCAATGGTGCGTTGAGCGAGGCTGTCAGCCAGTACGTGCATGTTGATGCAACGATTTGCGAATGAAGAACGTCAAAGACGCAATCTAACTTGCCATTAGCGCGCATATAAGTAGGTATTTGCACTATCTCGCATCTGCAACATAGGCGGATGCGCTTAGGCCCAAGCGCTGTGACATACGGAGTGTTCCAGGACCATGAGTATTGAATCCAACGGCAAAGTAGCGCTGATTACCGGTGTGACCGGACAGGATGGCGCCTATCTGGCCAGATTGCTGCTGAGCAAAGGCTACGTCGTTCATGGCATCAAGCGCCGCTCCTCCTCGTTCAACACGGGCCGCATCGAGGATATCTACGAGGATCCGCATGTGGAGCATCAGCGCTTCCACCTGCATTATGGCGACCTGACGGATTCGACCAACCTGATCCGCATCATCCAGCAAACGCAGCCCGACGAAATCTACAACCTGGCCGCAATGAGCCACGTGCAGGTGTCGTTTGAGGCGCCCGAATACACTGCCAATGCCGATGGCATCGGCACGCTGCGCATTCTGGAAGCGATCCGCATTCTTGGCCTGATCGAGAAAACGCGCTTCTATCAGGCATCGACCAGCGAACTGTATGGCCTGGTGCAGGAAGTGCCCCAGCGTGAAACCACGCCGTTCTATCCGCGCTCGCCCTATGGCGTGGCCAAGCTGTACGGCTACTGGATCGTGGTGAACTACCGCGAGGCCTATGGCATGCATGCCAGCAACGGCATTCTGTTCAACCACGAAAGCCCGCTGCGCGGCGAGACTTTCGTGACGCGCAAGATTACCCGCGCGGCCGCCGCCATTGCGCTGGGCCGTCAGGAGAAGCTGTATCTGGGCAACCTGGATGCCAAGCGCGACTGGGGCCACGCCCGCGAATACGTCGAGGGCATGTGGCGCATGCTGCAGCAGGACGAGCCGGACGATTACGTGCTGGCTACCGGCGAGACCACCGAGGTTCGTCAGTTCGTGCAGTGGGCCTTTGAGGACGCCGGCATCGACCTTGAATTCAAGGGCGAGGGCATCGACGAGAAGGGCTATTGCAAGAAGACGGGCAAGGTCATCGTCGAGATCGATCCGCGCTATTTCCGCCCGACCGAGGTGGACCTGCTGATCGGCGACCCGGCCAAGGCCAAGCAGAAGCTGGGCTGGACGCATGACACCTCGATCCGCGAACTGGCCCGCGAGATGGTGCAGGCCGACCTTGAGGTGATGAAGGGCGCGCCGATCGCCAAGGACGCCTGATCGCTGCGCCGCCTGGCCCGGGGACACCTGGGCCGGGCGGTGTCGGGTCAATTTAACAGCCACCCTGCCCGACCAAACCCCAACGAGGCCGCCTCCACCTCATGCTGAATATTCGCCGCAACGTTATCTTCAGCCTGATCGAGGTCTGCACCAGTACCTTGCTGACCTTCATCAGCTATCGGGTGGTGGTCATGCAGGGGGGGATCGCCCTGCTTGGCATATGGTCGACGCTGATGGCCTGGCTGGGCCTGGCGCGCATGGGCGATTTCGGCCTGGGCGGGGCGACCACGCGCTTCGTTTCGCCGCTTGACCCGGCGATCGAAGGGGCGCGGGTGCGTGCCTACATCGACACCGCGATCCTGAGCAATTTCGCGCTGATCAGCAGCCTGTGCCTGATCAGCTATGCCATCGTGTCGCACTGGCTGACCGGGGTGGTGGGGGTGGCCAATCTGGCGGTGGCCGGCCCGGCGCTGCCCTGGGTGGTTGGCGCGATCATTGCCAGCAACCTGTGCATGGTCATTAACAGCACCCTGTTTGCGCTGCACAAAGGGTTCATCCGCTCGATCATCATGATAACGGGCAACCTGGTCCAGCTGTTGTGCGTGATCGTGCTGGTGCCGCGCTATGGGCTGGTCGGCTTCGCGATCGCGCAGATCGTGCAGTTCTCGCTTGGCGCGGTGGCGGCATGGGTGGCGGTGTGCATGACGCTGGGCAAGCTGCGGCTGCCACTGGCTTTTCGGCCCAGTGTTCTGCGCGAGATGCTGGCGATCAGCCTCAAGCTGCAATTCGCCACGATCCTCAACACCTTCTTCGAGCCGCTCTCCAAGATGCTCATCAGCCATTTTGCCGGCATGCGCGTGCAGGGCCTGTATGAAGCGGCCTATCGCGCGGTCACGATCGCGCGCAACCTCTCGTCCAATTCTGCAACGGCCACGGTGCCGGCGATGGCCCGCCTGATCCATTCCGACCTGGCCGAGGCGCAGCGGCTCTATCGCGTGACCTGCCGCAACATCGCGCGCGGGCTGTTCCTGGTCTTTGGGGGGCTGGTGCTGGCCTCGCCGGTGATCTCGCTGCTGTGGTTCAAGAGCATGCAGATGCAGTTCGTGGTTTTCGTCGCCTTGCTTTCGGTCGGCAATCTTGTGGGCGGCTGGTGTTCGCCGGCGTATAATCTGGGGCAGGCAACGGGCAACATGCGCGGTGTGATCATCGCCATGGGCAGCAGTGTCATCCTGCTGGCGGTGGGCGGGCTGGCGATGGGGCTGCTCGGCTATCCGCTGGCGATCGTGGCGATGGTGTCGTGTTCGGTGGTGGTCAGCAACCTGCTGGT
>DATMUT010000404.1:0-9087 GCA_035563755.1 Novosphingobium sp. | reverse complement strand
CGTGTTGCCGGTCATGAAGTGGCTCTCGATCGAGCCGGGGTCGCCACCAAAAAGGTTCGCATGATCGAGCGCGGAAACGCCGATATAGACGCCCACTTCCTTGCCCGCGATGGCAGCGGGCGCGATGCGCGCGTTTTCCAGCGCCTCCCACACCAGTTCGGCCAGCAGGCGCTGCTGCGGGTCGACCTGCACCGCCTCGCGCGGGGACATGCCGAAAACGCCAATGTCGAAATCGTAAGGGTTGGGCAGATAGCCCCCGCGGAACACATAGGCCCCGCCAGCCGCCTTTTGCCCCGGATGGAACAACAGCTCGCCATGCCAGCGCCCCTGGGGCAAAGGACCCACGGCAAAGCCCCCCTCGTTCAGAACCCGCCTGAAGGCCGCCTCATCCGGCGCACCGGGAAGCCTGCACGCACACCCAACGATACCGACGGCTTCTGTTCCGATCATGCAAGAACTTCTCGCTATAACAATGGCAGCAATAACACGGCACACAGGTCAGTTCTGACGCGGCCATCAAAGGCACCTGTTTTGCAGTTCCGGCACAGGCTGGACTTGCAAAAACAGGATGCCATGGCCGCTGGCGCAGCCTGCATGCCACGCCAGCCAAAACAGTCTGGGCCGGTGATCTATATGGCGTCATTGTGCCGCAAATGTTCGCCGCCAAACATCTGTATCGCGGCGAAAACGGACGTTTTTGCAGTGCAGTGCAACCATAAAGCACCCCTATAACAGGCCTGCCAATACGGCGGCGCTTCAGACGAAACGGTCAGACCACGGACACGGACCGGCTGAGGCAGACGCCGCCATCACAAAGGATGCCGGGCGGGCCAATGAGCTGCGCAGTCGCTTACGATCTGACCCGCCTGTTTCTCGGGCCGCTCAGCACCTCGCCCCGCGGGATCGACCGGGTCGATCTGGTGCTGGCGCAGCATTTCTTCGCGGATGGCGCGTCGCCGCATCTGGGCATTTTGCCCACGCCCTGGGGCATACGCGCCTTTCCCGCCGGCATGGTGCGGCGCGGGCTCGATCATCTGCGCGAGTTGTGGGCCGAGCAGATCGACGAGAGCGCCGACAGTGTCTGGGCCACGCTGCGCGCGGTGCTGGGCGCAGGCTCGGCGCAAATGCCGGCCTGCACGCCGCCGCAAAAAGCCCCCCAGCAGGGCAAGGCGGCACGCATGTTCGCCCATTTGCGCCGCACAGGCATCGCGCCGGGCCAGTCGGCGGTCAGGCAAGTGCCGCGCGGCGCGGCCTATCTCAATGTCGGGCAGATCGGGCTGGCAGTCCCGCTGTTCCACCGCTGGCTGTCCCGGCGCGCGGATATTGCCGCGGTCGTCATGCTCCACGACGCCATCCCGCTCGACTATCCGCAGCTGGTCGAGCCGGGGTCTGTCGCGCACCACGGCCGCATGATCGCCACCGCCGCGCGCCATGCCGACGGCATTGTCACCACGACCGAACATGCCGCGCAAAGCGTCAGCTCGGCGTTGGGCAGGCTGGGGCGCTGGCAGGTCCCCACCTGCGTGCGCGCCCTGCCGCTGCACGATGCCTTTGCCCTGCCGCGCCACAGCCACCCCGATCTGGCAGGCGCGCATTATTTCGTCACCTGCTCGACGGTCGAACCGCGCAAGAACCATGCGCTGCTGATCGAATGCTGGGGGCGGTTGGTGGCGCAGATGGGTGCGGGCGCGCCACATCTTGTCATCGCCGGCGCGCCCGGTTGGAATGCTGGCGCGATTTTGGCGCTGGCTGCCGATCCGGCGCTGCGAGGGCGGGTGCATCATGTGACTGGCCTGTCGAGCCCGGCGCTGGCGCAGCTGATGCTGGGCGCGGCGGCGGTGCTGTGCCCCAGCCTTGCCGAAGGCTTCGGCCTCACCTTGCTCGAAGCCAATGCGCTGGGCGTGCCCACCATCGCCTCGGACATTGGCGCTCACCGCGAAGTGGCCAATGCCACCACGCATCTTTTGCCGCCCGACGCTGCAGACCAATGGACGCAGGCGATTGCCGCCTGCCCGCCGGCGCATCCGCGCCTCACCCCCGCGTTGCCCGCCACGCTGAGCGGCGAGGCCTATTGCAACGATATCGCCGCGTTTCTGGCCCGGTGCGCCAGCGCGAAAAACGGAAAGGACACCGTGGCTCGAAACGAAGGGGGCACGCGCCCATGACCGCGCCCGACAAAAGCGGCTTCAAGCTCGACAAGCGGGTCAACGAGAGCTGGCTGGCCAATTACGAATTCGTGGCGCTGAACACCATTGCCCGGCGCCTGCCCGATTGGGTCACGCCCAACCAGTTGACCGGGCTGGGCATGGCGGGCGCGGCCATGGTCACGCTGGGCGGGCTACTCAGCCGGTACGAGATGGCCTGGCTGTGGCTGTCGAATGCGGGGCTGGTGGTCCACTGGCTGGGCGATTCCCTCGATGGCACGGTAGCGCGCCTGCGCAGGGTCGAGCGGCCGCGCTATGGTTTCTACCTCGACCAGGTGATCGACACCTTTGGCAACCTGCTCATTTCGGTGGGGGTGGGTCTTTGCCCGCTGGTGCGGATGGACCTGTCGCTGGTCATTCTGGCGGTGTACCAGATGCTGTCGGTGCAGGTGCTGGTGCGCGCCATTGTCGACCGCGAGTTTCATCTGGCGGTCGGGCGCATGGGGCCAACCGAATTGCGCATCGGCATTGTCTGCCTCAACCTGCTGCTCATGGCCTTTGGCAGCTGGCACGCGCCCGGAACGCCAGCCTGGCTCAGTTGGGAAAATGTGCTGATGGGGGCGACGATTGTCGGCCTGCTGGGCCTGTTCTTCTGGCAAATGGACGGCCACCTGGCCCGCTTGGCGGCCGAGGACCGGCCTGCCCCACCGCAACGCCACCCCTGAGGCAGGAGCAACAGGCACCATGCCCCGGCCGATCCATCTCGACAACCACCTGCCGTTCTGGCCATTCCCGCGGGGGCGCTCGAACATGGCCGCGCGGGCGGGCGATGCCCGGCGCAACCAGGGCGATTGGGCCGGAGCGGTGCCACTTTATCGCGAGGCGCTGCGCATCTGCCCCAGCCGCCGGCCGATCTGGGTGCAACTGGGCCATGCGCTGAAGGAAACCGGCCGCCCCGAGGAGGCGCTGCAGGCCTATGCGCGGGCCAGCGCGCTGGCGGGCAGCGATGGCGATGCACCGCTGCATCATGGCATTCTGGCCAGGCGATTGGGGCAGATGGCTCGTGCGCGTGCGGCTTTCATGCAGTCGCTGGCCGAAAACCCCGATCAGGCCGACGCCCGCCGCGAGCTGCTGTACCTGCTTTTGCACCCGCTGGCGGTGAGCGAGGAGGCTGCGGCGCAGGCTGCCCGGCTGGCCGATGGCGAGAGCCTGAGGCTGGCGGCGGCCCCTCCCCTGCCCAGCCCGCAAATCGTGTATGATGCCTCGGATCTGGTCAGCTATTTCCACCACTCGCGCCTGCCGACCGGCATTCAGCGGGTGCAGATGGAGGTCATCACCAGCGCCCTTCGCGCCGACCCGCGCACTCAGATCTGCTGCTTTGCCGAGGAAAGCGGGCGGCTGATGCGGATACCGGCGGCCCATTTCGAGCAGGTCTGCCAGTTGGCGATCGAAAGCGGCGACAGCTGCGCGAAGGAATGGCTGGGCGCGATGGACACGCTTAACGCCACCATTCGCCGGGGCGCGCCGGTCGATTTTGCCCAGGGTTGCTTCCTGGTCAATCTGGGCACTTCGTGGTGGCTGCAGAATTACTTTCTGCATGTACGCGCCGCTCAACGCCGTTTCGGATTGCGCTATGTGCCCTTTGTGCACGACCTGATCCCGGTCATGACCCCGCAGCATTGCGTGCGGGCGCTGACGCAGGATTTCCTGAGCTGGAGCTTTGGCGTGTTCGACCATGCCGATCATTTTCTGGTCAATTCGCGCTCGACCGGCGAGGATCTGCGTAAGGTTGCAGCCAAACTCGGGCACCGGATGGACAGGCAGCAGGTCTGCGTCATCCCGCTCGACGCCGATTTTCGCAAGGCGGGCCTGACGCCATTGCCCGAGGCGCATCTGGCGCAATGGGACCTTGAACCGGGCCAATTCGTGCTGTTCGTCTCGACCATCGAATCGCGCAAGAACCATGTCATGGCGTTCGAGGCATGGCTCGCGCTGATCGAGCGCATGGGCGCGCAGCATGCGCCGGTGCTGGTTTGCGTGGGGAATCGCGGCTGGCTCAACGACCGGGTCTACGCGATGCTCGATCGCCATCCGCAACTGGCGCAGAAGGTGCGGATGCTCTCGCGCCTGTCCGATGCAGAACTGGCGCTGCTTTACAGCCAGTGCCGCTTCACGCTGTATCCCAGCAGCTACGAAGGGTGGGGGCTGCCGGTCACGGAATCGCTGTGTTACGGCAAGGTGCCGGTGCTGACCCGCGCCTCCTCGCTGCCCGAGGCGGGGGGCGATCTGGCGGTCTATATCGAGCCTGCGACAAGGCTGACGCTGGCCGATGCAGTCGAACAGCTGTGGTGTGATGAGGCCTGGCGCCTCGGGCTGGAGCAGAAAATCGCGCGCGAATTTGCCCCGCGGCCATGGCAGGCAATTGCCGCGCAGGTGCAGGACACCTTGGCCAGCCTTGCCGCCGGCCCCGCTGCCGAGCAGGTGGCGCCCGAACTGACACCCATCACGCCTGACCGACTATATCGCTTTTCGCGCAATCAATCGACGCGGCTGGTCAGGGACACGGCCCGCGGCGACCTTTTGCGCGAGGGGACCAACTGGTGGGAGCAGGAGGATTGGGGCTGCTGGACCCGGCAGGGAGGCGCGGAGCTGGCGTTTCGCGCGCCGGCAAGGGCTGAACGGCTGCGTTTGCACCTGCAATTGCGGCGGCCATCGCAGCAGCCCTCGAAAGTCACGATCCGCTCGGGCAGCGCAGAGCACGCCTTCACCCTCGAGGCAGATCAGCAGTGGATCTCGGTGCCTGTGAATGCGCTTGATGGAAAAGTGGCGGTGGTCCTCGAAGGGGACGAGGTGGTCGACAACAGCCTTCGCTCACATTTTCGCGACATTCGCGAGGTTTGCGTCGGCCTTTGCGCAATTGTCGTGACAAGCGGCGCTGCGCCCCTTTCGCCTGCCGCGATAAGCCGGCGCATCGCGGCGAGCGATATTGGCGCCTATGGCTTCCTGCGGGACACGGCACAACTCATGACAGGCCACCCCCTAGCGCCGGACATGATCGAGGACTTTCTTCCGGCTCTCGAAACCGGAGCCATGTCGCGCGATGAAGTGATCGCCATCCTCGATCATGCCCACCGGCCCGCGCTGACAGCCCTGCAGGAGAACGGGACATGGACCGAAATGAACCTTGCTTGACTTGCGCGGAGGACGACAGGCGGGGCAAAATAACTGCTATGGAGTTGATAATCAGACCTTTAGCGGCACCTCAAAGAAAGGTGGCCGCCGCCGGCGGGCATGCGGGATGAGCCGCAAGCGACTGGACATTCTGCTCGACGGGATGACCACTCAGGCCGCTGTGCTCAAGGCGCTGTGCCTGCGCGAACTGCAACACCGCTTCGGTCGATCCAATATCGGCTATCTCTGGGTGATTGCCGAGCCCATGCTGCTGGCATCGGTGGTCACAATGCTGCACTCGGTCGTGGTCAGCCACGGTGGCGATGGCGGCTTTTCGCCCTACACCTTCATGCTGACCGGCTACAGCATCTACATCATCTTCAGAAACACCTTCAACCGCGCCGAGGGCGCGCTCAATGCCGCCGCGCCGCTGCTGTTTCACCGCATGATCACACCTTTCGACATCATGCTGTCCAAGGCGGTCATCGAAACGCTGGGCTGCCTGTCGGCGCTGGTGTTCCTGCAAACGGCGGGCATTATCCTGGGCATTGCGGATGTGCCGGCAAGGCCGCTCGCCTTGCTGGGCGCGGTATTCCTGTACGCCTGGTGGACCTTTGGCCTGTCGCTGCTGGTCGCGGCCTACACCTACGAGGGGCATTTCATCGGGCGACTTGTTCACCCCGCCTCCTATTTTGCCCTGCCGCTCAGCGGGGCCTTCATCACCATGACTTTGCTGCCCGCATGGACACGCCCCTACATGGAGTGGAACCCCATGATGAGCGTGTTTGAGATGGCCCGCTACGGCCAGTTCGAAGGCGCCAGCGATACCTATGTGCACACCGGCTATGTCGTGGCTGTGGCCGCTTTCACCTTCTACTGGGGGCTTTTGGCCATCCGCCGTGTGCGGCAGCACATCCACGCCCACTGACACGAGGCTTTTCACGATGAAAACGAGAGACAAGCTGTGAGCGGCGTCCTTTTTCCCGATGCCATCGCGCACAAGGCCCGCAACCGGTCAGGCACGATGGCCCGGCTCAAGGAAATGGCCTTTGCCGGGCGGTTCTTCCTGGCGCTGGTCGTGGCGCCCACGGCAGCTGCGGGGGTATATTATGCGGCCATCGCCTCGGATCAGTACGAAAGCAGCGTCGATTTCATCGTCCGCAGGGCCGAAACAGGGGCGACCACGAACGGCTTTGGCCAATTGCTGGGCTTTTCGCTGGGGTCGACCGCCAGTTCCTCCGAAGCCTATCTGGTTCAGCAATACCTGCTCTCGCACGATGCCGTGGCGAGGTTGCGGAAAGAGGATGATCTGGTCGGCGTATTCCAGCGCGAAGGGACCGACCCCATCAGCCGCCTGTGGTTCAGCGATCCGGCGCCCGAACGCCTGCTGAAGTTCTATCGCAAGCAGGTCGCCATCGCGCAGGATGACACGTCGGGCATCAGCCACATGACAGTGCACACCTTCCGGCCCGAGGACAGCTATCGCATCGCGACGAAGCTGCTGCAAATGGGCGAGCAACAGATCAACCGGATAAACCTGCGCACCTATAACGACCAGGTGTCGAGCAGCCAGCGCGAGCTGGACGAAGCCAATCGCCAGCTGATCGACATTCAAACGCAACTGACCGCCTATCGCCGCGAGCATGAGGATATTGACCCGGCAGACTCCGGCAAGGCGCAGATCAGCCTGGTTACGGGCCTGACCGCCAATCTGGTGGCCGCGCGCGCGAAACTGCAGGCAATGGCGGGTGTGGTGCCACCATCCAGCCCGCAATATCAGGCCATGAACCACCAGATTCAGGCGCTGTCGGCACAGGTTGCCGCCCAATCGGCCAAGATCGCCGGGCCAAACCATTCGGTCGCCGCGCGGCTGTCAGATTACGAGCAGTTGGTCATCAAGCGAGAGCAGGTGGCCAAGGTCTATGCGACGGCGGCCGTGCAATATGAAAATGCCAAGGCCGAGGCCCGTCGCAAGCAGCTCTATCTCGTGCGTATCGACGAGCCGAACATGCCGGTGAAATCGGAATTTCCCAAGCGCTTTACAACTGTTCTCACCGTGTTTGCGGCCTTGTTTGTGGCCTATGCCATTGGCTGGCTGCTGTGGGCCGGGGTGAGAGAGCACAGTTTGTAAGGGGCAGTACGCGGCACGCGGCAAGCGGCAAGCGGACCACCAAAGGGGCGGTCCGCTTGCGATTGCAATTACAAGGGTGCGCGCCCCTCCGGCAGGCCATTCTGCAGAAAATGCCGCAGCGGGTCATGGCCTGCCCGGGCCACATCGTCGTTGCGGGCCAGATAAGCTTCTGTATCGAACAGGCCGGCTGCGCGCAGTTCCTGGTTGAACCGGCGACGGCGCCATTGTGCCAGGATCCTGATCCCCCGATCGCCATAGGCAAGCGCCGCCAGGCCAAAGGCGCGCAACCAGTTCACATCGTCCTGCTTGCAAGCGAGTTGCCGGCGCTGCGCCTCGATCACCTCGTTCAGCCTGCCGATCTGCAGGCGGTGGTCGGCAATGGTATATTCTGCCTGCACGCGCACGCGCTGCTCGGCCTTATGATCGGCCTTGCCCTCTTCCAGCGCGCTGACCAGAGCGGCCAAATCTTGAGCATGACGCTCGCGCGCATCCTGCATTGCGCGGCCAGCGTTGGTCATTTCGGCATCATGTGCGGCGCGTAACCGGTCAAGCTCCTCGCGCAGGCCCTGCACCTGCGCGCTGGCAGCAGCCAACTGATCCGCCCCGTCCTGCACCGCCTGCAGAGCGCGTTCATGCGCGCCCTGCAACGCTGCCACGTCGGCCAGCGCCTGCTGCCGACCGATTTCGGCCGCGGCAAAGCGCTGCCCCATGGCGCGCGCGTGAATGCCCGGGCCATCGCCCGTATGATTCAACGTCTGCCAATCCAGCGCCAAGCAGGCATTGTCGAATGCGTTGCGAATGGCATCCAGCCTGGCGCGGTCAGCCTCATTCTCACCTTTGACTGCCCAACCATGCAGAATTTCGTAAGTCTGCCTGACCCAGGCCGGTATTTGCGGATCATACAAAGCGATCTGGTCTGAATACTGCTGCCGGTGCAGCTCCGGGTTGAGAAAGGCGTCGATATCGGCTGCTGCCTCGGCATAGTCGCGCGCCCAAACGATACCCAGCACATGCCCCATCCGTTCGGCAACCTGCGCCCAATTCTCAAGCAACTGTTCGTAGCGGCACGCCATGCGGCGAAACCCTCGACTGGCAAACTCGGCATCGAGCACGTGGCGCAACCACATCATCAAGCCAACGTCTGTGGCGATGCCGTCGCGTGCCTGCAGTGACTGCGCCACCTCGCAAGGATTGCGCAAAGGCATGACCACCAGAGGCGTAACCCCTTCGGCCATCAGCGCCTCGAACCAGAAAGCGGCCAGACGGCAAAGGCGCGGCTCCTTAAGGACAAAGCAGCTGCCCTGGCCAAATTCGGCACGCAGGAAAGCGCGCGCGCGATCAATCTGCGCCGCATAGTCGGGCAAACCGGCCAAATCCTGACCGATGGGTCGCCAATCGGCCCAATCCAACCCCAGTTGGGCCAAAAGCGCATCGTTGAACGCCCACATCTCCTCCGGCTCCCAATGGCCGGTGGGCTGCGCGGGGGCGGCCCCCAATAGATGGCGCGGCAATTCGCAGCCCAGCAAGCTGACCGTCCTGGCCAGGGCGCTGGTGCCCGATCGATGCATACCCAACACAACGACTGCCGAGCGAACGGGCCCTGCGTCGCCATCAGTCCGGTTGTCTTCGCGAATTGCGGAA
>DATMUT010000403.1:0-4994 GCA_035563755.1 Novosphingobium sp. | reverse complement strand
TTCCGCCTGAACGACAATGGCGTGATGGACAATGGCATGGGCGGCGCGCCCGCCTTCGACAAGGTGCCGCTCAAGACCGCGACCTGGGGTGACGCCGAATTCCGCGCCGCCGGCTTCCGCGCCGTGCCCGGTTCGGTCGTTCGCCGCGGTTCGTTCATCGGCAAGGGCGTGGTGCTGATGCCCTCCTTCACCAACATCGGCGCCTATGTCGACACGGGCACGATGGTCGACACCTGGGCCACCGTGGGTAGCTGCGCGCAGATCGGCAAGAACGTCCACCTGTCGGGCGGCGTCGGCATTGGCGGCGTGCTCGAGCCGCTGCAGGCCGGCCCGGTCATCATCGAGGACGGCGCCTTCATCGGTGCCCGCTCGGAAGTGGTCGAGGGCGTGATCGTGGGCGAGGGCGCGGTGCTCTCGATGGGCGTGTTCATCGGCGCCTCGACCAAGATCGTCGACCGCGCCACCGGCGAAGTCCACATCGGCCGCGTGCCGCCCTATTCGGTGGTCGTGCCCGGCTCGCTGCCCGGCAAGCCGCTGCCCGACGGCACACCGGGGCCGAGCCTGTACTGCGCCGTCATCGTCAAGACGGTCGATGCGCAGACCCGCAGCAAGACCGGCATCAACGAGCTGCTGCGCGACTGATGCGCCGGGTCGGTCGTTTTGTCGCTCTTGCCCTCGCCCTGCTTTGCGGGGCCGGGGCGCTGGCGCAAACCGACCGGCCCGCGCCTCCGGGCGACGGGTTGCCGGTGGTGGCTGCGCAGGCTGTCCGCCGCCTGCCGCACGACCCGCGCGCCTATACCGAGGGCCTGTTCATCGACCGGGGCGAGCTGTACGAGAGCACCGGCATGGAAGGCCGCTCGAGCCTGCGCCGCGTGGATCTGGCCACGGGCCGCGTGCTGGCCCGCCGCGCCCTGCCCCGCGCCGTCTTTGGCGAGGGCATTGCCCCCTGGACCGGCCCCGATGGCCGCCAGATCCTGATGCTGACCTGGCGCAACGGCTTTGGCTATCGCTTCACCCGCGATGGTTTTGCCGACACCGGCCACTTCAACTACATGGGCGAGGGCTGGGGCATGACCGGCCATGACGGGCAGATCGTCATGTCGGACGGCACGGCCACCCTGCGCTTCATCGACCCGGCCACGTTTCGCGCCACGCGCCTGCTGCCGGTCACGGCCAATGGCCGCCCGGTCGACAATCTCAACGAGCTGGAATGGGTCGATGGCGAGATTTTCGCCAATGTCTGGCTGACCGACCGCATTGCCCGGATCGACCCGGCCACCGGCCATGTGACGGGCTGGATCGATGTGTCGGCGCTGCACCGGGCCTCGGGCGCGATGGGGCCGGACCAGGTGGCCAACGGCATCGCCTGGGACGCGGCGCACCGGCGCCTGTATGTCACGGGCAAGGAATGGCCGGCGATGTTCGAGATCCGCCTGCCCGGCCAGCGCCAGACGCGCTAACGCGGGCGCTAATCGCCACTGGCGCGCTCTTGGCCGCTGGGGCACAATGCATGGCAGGCAGCCCATGGCGGGCGGTTGCGGGGGCACCATGCCGGGCACGTTGTTTCTGGAATTTGGCGTTTCGACGCTGATGGTGATGTTTTGCGTGGTGGTGCATGGTTTTGGCCTGTTCGGCCTGACCCGCGCCCTGCGCAGCGAGGCCAGCGTCGAGCGGTTGCAGCGCATCCGCCCGCTTTCGCCGCGCGGGGTGCTTTTCACGCTGTCCATCGTGCTGGCCATCATCGCGCTGCATGGCATCGAGATTTGGGCCTTTGCCTTGGTCTTTCTGGGCACGGGCGCGGTGCGGGGGCTGGAATCCTCGCTCTATTTCTCGACCATTTCCTATTCGACCGTTGGCTATAACGACGCTCATATCGCCCCCGACTGGCGCCTTTTGGGCGCCTTCGAGAGCATATTGGGCGTGATCCTACTGGGCTGGTCGACCTCGTTCTTCTTCCGCATGTTGGGCCGCATCGACGCGCACTAGAAGGTGGTGGGGCTTTCGACGGGCGCGTCGCCGGCATGGGCGGCGGCATAGGCATCGGCTGCCTTCAGCACGCGCAGCATGTTGCCGCTGGCCATCTTCATCAGATCGGCCTTGCCCCAGCCGCGCCGGGCCAGCTCGGCAAACAGCGCCGGATAGGACGAGACGTCGGCCATGCCCGCCACCCCCACCGAGCCGCCGTCGAAATCGCCGCCCACGCCCACATGCTCTGGCCCGATCAGGCGGGCGATGTGGTCGATATGGTCGGCCACCTGCTGCAATGTGGCCACCGGCTTAGGGTGAGCCTTGTCCCACTGGGCAAGGTCAGCCTCGATGCTGGCCGGTTTGTCGGGAAACAGCGATTTCAGCCGCGCCTGCTCGCCCGCGCGCGCCGCGATCCATTCGCGCAAGGGGCCGCTCACATAGGCGGGGTAGAAATTGACCATCACGACCCCGCCATTGGCCTTGAGGCGCAGCAGCACATCGTCGGGCACGTCGCGCGGGTGCGGGTCGACGGCAAAGGCGCCCGAATGGCTGAAGATGACCGGCGCGCGCGCAGTGTCGAGCGCGTCCATCATGGTCTTGGCGCTCACATGGCTCAGGTCAACCAGAATGCCGATGCGCTGCATCTCGCGCACCACATCGCGGCCAAAAGGCGTCAGGCCATTGTGCGCGGGGGCATCGGTGGCGCTGTCGGCCCAGGCGGTGTTGCGAAAATGGGTGAGCGTCATGTAGCGCGCGCCCAGCGCCCGCATCTGCCGCAGCACCCCCAGCGAACCGCCGATGGAATGGCCCCCCTCCATGCCGATCAGGCTGGCGATGCGATGGGCTTTCCACGCGGCCTCGACGCAAGGCGCATCCTGGCAGAACTGCATGCGGTCGCCGTGGCGCGCGATCAGGCGCTTCATCACGTCGATCTGTTCGAGCGTGGCCTGCACCGCCTGCGGTTCGGGCAGGGTGGCCGAAACATAGACCGACCAGAACTGCGCCCCCACATGCCCCGCCGCCAGACGCGGCAGGTCGGTCTGCATCGACTGGCCCAGCCAGCCCACCGGGTCGGGCTCGCGGGTGGTGTCGTTGAAGTCGAAGCCGGCCAGCACATCGTGGCGGCGGTCGCGCAATTGTTCGGCCACGTCATTGTGCCCGTCCCACACGGGGGCTGCTGCCAGCGCGGCTGCGGCTACCTGCTCGGGCGTGGGGGCGGCGGCGGCCAGAGCAGCGGCGGGCAGGGCAAGCGAAAGCGCGAGGGCGGCAAGATGCGGGCGCATGGAACCTTTGCGATACAGGGGGGTAACAGGGGCCGCATCAAAGGCGATCATGGCGGCGGCGGCAAGCGCCAAAGCGCGTATCGGCAAAAGGTCAGGCCAGTGCTCAGGCCACCTGGCGCGCGCCCGGAGGCCCTTCGCCCCGGCGCGTGGTGGCATAGTCGGCAAACAGGCGCTCGAAATGGCCGCGTGTGGTCACGGTCTCGGCGGCGACCGGCACGCGGGGCAGGTTGTGCAACAGGCGCAGCGTGGCATTGGCCGCCGCCATGGGCGATCCGGCGCGATAGGTAATGCCCGCGCCCCCGCGTGCATGATCGGCAGCGCCGCCCCGGTCGGGCACGATGACGGGCACGCCGCTGGCCCGCGCCTCGGCCGCGGCCATGCAGAAGGTTTCGGCCTCGCAGCCGTGGATCAGCGCGTCGGCGCTGGCCAGCAGCGTGGCGAATTTCACCCGGTCCTTCTCGGGCGCCAGCAGGCGGATGTGCGGGTTGCCCGCCACCTGCTTCAGAATGCGCGCCTTGTGCCGCCCGGCGCCCAGCATGACAAAGCCGATGGGCATCGACTGGCTGGCCGCCATCACCGCATCAACGATCATCGGCCAGCGCTTCTCGGGGCTGAGGCGGCCCACGCCAATGAGCAGCCGCGCGCTTTCGGGCAGGCCGCACAGGTCGAGCAGGCGGCGGCGCAGCGCCGGGTCGCGCCGCGATGGCGAGAACAGGTTGGCCTCGATGCCCATGGGGTGCAGCACGGTGTGGGCCACGCCGCCCGCCGCCAGCCTGTCGCGCAGCTCGGCGCTGGCGCAGACCACGCGGTCGAACGTATCGCCCAGCTCGCGCAGGTGCTTCCAGAAAGGCTCGAACTGGCGGTCGATGGCCGCCTGGCTCAGGATCGGGCCGAACCAGCGATAGGCATAGGCCGAGAGCGGATCGGCGTGCATGACCAGCGCGCGCGGCGCATCGCCCGGCCAGCGCGCCACCATCGAGGCGCTGCGCCAGGGCGAGGAGGCTTCGAGGAAATCGGGCGCCAGATCGCTGATTGCCTGATGCAGCGCCTCTTCCTCGTTGAAATACCAGTATTTGCGGTCGAGCGGGAAGCGCGGCGAGGGAATGGTGACGATGCGCGCCATAGGCCCGCGCTCGATCACCTCGTGGCGATCGCCGGGCGCCAGGATGATGATCTCGTGACCCAGCTCGGGGCCGATCTTCATCTTCTGCTCGACATAGGTTTTCACCCCCCCGCCGTGGGGCGAATAGAAAGCGCAGACGTCGACGATTCGCATCGGCATGTCCTTGGCCAGAGGGGCGGGCTGTCGCGCCCGCCTTTGCCCTTACCGCGCCGTCAAGGCAAGGCGTGCGTTACTGGCTGATGGGTGCCACGCCCAGCCCGCTGCGGTAGTTGAGCACGATGTTGGTATGGGTGATGCCCGCGCCCGCCACCACGCGGGTGGCCGCCGCCTTGGGCTTGTGCCAGCCCAGTCGGGGGTTCGAGCCAAAGCCGATGCCATCGACCCACCAGCCGAACTTGCGGTTGCCGTCGCGGTCGTGCAGCAGCATGACCGAATAGGTGCCCGGGCCCGGAATGCGCGCGCACAGCGTGACATTGCCCGACTGCGGCACGTCTTCCTCGACCCGGCGGAAGGTCTTGCCCTGATAGACCAGCACATTGTCGTCCATCAGGAAGTCGGTGTCGTTGTTGGGATAGACCTCGAGCTTGAGCTTGCCCTTGCGGTCCTTGAGGCCCACCACC
>DATMUT010000402.1:0-4639 GCA_035563755.1 Novosphingobium sp. | reverse complement strand
TTGCGGGTGTATTGCGCATGGTCCAGCTTGAACCAGCGCTCGGCATTGGTCTGGAAGAACTTCTTCTTCAGCTCGGGCGTCATGTCCATATTATCCATGGCCTGCACCTCGCGCGCCTCGTACTCATAGGGGTAGTCCATGGCGTACATCACCCGGTCCTCGCCCACGACGGATTGCGCGAATTTGATTGCCGGCTCCCACGCCATGCCGCTGTTCGTGACCAGCACGTTCGAGCGCATGTATTCGGCCAGCGTCTTCTTCAGCGGCTTCATGCGGGCATAGCGCTTCGAGCGCACGCCGGCCTGATGCATGTAGTCGAGGCGATAGAGCCAGTAAGGCAGCGCCTCGCCCATATGGCCGACCATGATCTGCAAGGTGGGGTATTTGTCGAAGATGCCGATGGTGAGCAGGCGCAGCAGATGCATCCCCGTTTCCACGCCAAAGCCGAAGATCGCGCCATCAAGGCCAGCCTCCAGCATCGGGCCGATCATCGCGTCGGGCGGGGTTGCCGGGTGGATATACAGCGGCTGATCCACCTCGACCAGCGCGCGCAGGATGGGGTCGAACTTCTCGGCGTCGAGATATTCGCCCTGCGTGTGGCTGTTGATCTGGCAGCCCTTGAAGCCCAGCTCCTTGGCACCGCGGATGATCTCGCGCGCGGACCATTCCGGATCCTGCGGGGCCACCGCCGTCATGCCGACAAAGCGGGTGGGGTGCGCGTGACAGCGCTCGGCCAGCAGATCGTTGGCGCGCTGGGCCACGCCCTTGGCCTCGGCCAGGTCCAGCATCGGCTGCACGCCCGGCGAGGTCAGCGCCAGAATGGCGACGTCGATGCCGGTGCGGTCCATGTCGGCAATGCGCTCGTCACCCAGATCGAGCAGGCGGTGCAGGATCTGCGTGGCGCGCTCGCTGGGCGACTGGCCATAGAAGCCCCACAGCGAAACCATGCCCTTGTCGGCCTGCCCATCGCGGATCATGCGCAGGAAGATGTCGATCTGCTCGCGCGTGGCAAAGGCTTCCTCGGTGGCGATGCGCAGATAGCCGCGATCGCCGCCTGTGTTCAGCGGATGGTCGGTCATTTTCTGTTTCTCCTCTCCCGGCGCGGCGGCAGCGGGCATGGCGTTTGCCATTGCCATCGCCGCCAGCCCCGCACCCAATCCGGCATTGACCTGCCGGCGGTTCCACTCAGCCTTCATGGATCGCCTTGGTGACCAGACAGGCGTGCAGGCCCTCGGGGCCATCCTCGGCGCCGTGGCCCGACCATTTCACCCCGCCAAAGGGCGAGTCCGACCCGCCGATGGCCACCGTGTTGATGCCCACCATGCCGGCCTCCAACTCGCGGCCAAGGCGCTTCTGGCGGGCGGCATCGCTGGTCCAGGCATAGGCGGCAAGGCCATAGGGCAGGCGATTGGCCTCGGCGATCATCGCCGCCTCGTCGGCATAGCTGTTGAGCAGGGCGACCGGGCCGAAAGGCTCCTCGTTCATGATCCGCGCGCTCAGCGGCACGTCCGAAAGCACCGTGGGCGCATAGAAGAAGCCCTGATTGCCCAGCCGCTCGCCGCCGGTGTGCAGCTTTGCGCCGGCGGCCACCGCCTCCTGTATCAGCGCGTCGATGGCGTCGGGCCGGCGGGCGTTGGCCATCGGCCCCATCTGGCTGGCCGGGTCCAGCCCGTCGCCCACCTGCACCGCCTTGGCCCGCGCGGCAAACCCCTCGCGGAAGGCATCGTACACCGGCGCCTCGACGATGAAGCGGGTGGGGCTGACGCACACCTGCCCGGCATTGCGATACTTGTGCGGCACCGCCGTATCGAGCACGCGCTCCAGATCGCTGTCGGCAAAGACCAGCACTGGCCCGTGACCGCCCAGCTCCATCGTCGTGCGCTTGCAATCCTCGGCGGCGAGCTTCGCCAGATGCTTGCCAACGGTGGTCGAGCCGGTGAAGGACAGCTTGCGGATGACCGGGCTGCCCAGCAGGTGGCGCGACACCTGATCGGGCACGCCAAACACCGCCTGCGCCACCTGATGCGGCAACCCGGCGTCAAGCAGCGCCTGCAGCACCGCCAAAGCGCTCGCCGGTGTTTCCTCGGCCGCCTTCAAAATCACCGAACAGCCTGCCGCGATCGGCGCGCCCAGCTTGCGGCCCGGATTGCCGATGGGGAAGTTCCACGGCGCAAAGGCCGCCACCGGCCCCACCGGCTCATAGGTCACGGTCGAGCGCATGCCCTCGGGGCGCACCAGCGTGCGGCCATAGATGCGCTGGCATTCGCCGGCATAGAAATTGAACAGGCCAGCGACCATCATCACCTCGATGCGGGTTTCGGCCAGCGTCTTGCCCTGCTCCATCGTGGCGGCGCGAGCGATCTCGTCCTGTCGCTGCACCAGCAGGGCGGCCGCACCCGAAAGCACGGCGGCGCGCTGCTGCGCGGTGGATTTGCGCCAGATGCGAAAGCCCTCGTCCGCCACCGCCAGCGCCCGGTCGAGGTCGGCCGCATCGGCCAGCGGCAATTGCCCGATCACCGCGCCGGTGGCCGGGTTGAGCACCGGGAACACCTCGCGGTGCTCGCGCGCCACCTTCTGGCCGTCGATGATCATGTAAAGGTCGGGGTAAGTCATGCAAACATCCTCATGTCGGCGCGCTTGCCGCGCGCCCCTATGCCATCAGCCGCGCGGGGCCGCCTCGAGCATGTCGAGCGCGGCGCCATAGGGCTTGACCGCCCGGCTCATGGTGAACACCGCAGCCGGGCTGAGCACAGCGGCCAGCAGCACCATCGCCTTCCACACATCGCCGTCCGAACCGAACACCGTATCAGTCAGGAAGCCGACCATGAACGGCCCCACCGCACCAACAGCGGTGAACATCATCAGATACAAGCCGGTTACCTGCCCGCGCATCTGGTTGGGGGTAATTTCCTGAATGATCAGGTTCTGCGGCACGGCGCCCATAATGCCCAACATGCCCGACACCGACATGCAGGCCAGCGCCAGCCACGGGCTGGGCATCATGGGCGCGACAATGCCCAGCGGCATGGCCAGCCCCATGCACAGCACCACCGCGCGGATGTTGGCATCGCGATAGCGCGAGGCCAGCGTCTTGATGAGCAGCGGCCCGACCACCAGCCCCGCCAGCTGCCCGGCCAGCATGAACAAAGGTGCGCGCGCGGCAATGTCGATCTCGGTCCAGCCATAGGTGCGCTTGAAGAAGGGCGTCATCCACGCCGGCAGCGCCATGGCATGCGCGGTCGAGAAGCCCAGCGCCAGGAACAGCGGGCCATAGACCGCGCGACGGCGGTACATCTCGGCAAAGACGGTCTTGATCGGCATGGGCTTGGCGCCGGCGGTGATCCCGCCACGGCGCGGCGGCTCTTTCATGAGCAGCAACAGCAGGCAGGCCACCACGCCCGGCACCGCCAGCATCAGCAGCACATATTTCCAGCCGTGCAGCGTGACAAAGCCCAGATCCATGGCCGGCATGGCCATGGCCGCCGCCAGCATGCGCCCGGCAATGACGAGGCCAATCGTGCCCCCGCCAATGAAGCCCAGCTGCAGCAGGGCAAAAGGCCAGCGCCGCTTTTCGGGCGGGAAGAAGTCGGCCAGCATCGAATAGGCGCCCGGCGCATGGGCACCGCCGCCCGCGCCCACCAGCATGCGGGTGAAGGCCAGCGCCATGAAGGTGCTGGTGAACCCGCCCGTGGCGTTGAGCAGCGCGATAAGCAGCGCGCCCACCGCCAGCACATATTTGCGCGGATAGATGTCGGAACAGCGCGAGAGCGGCAGCATGACCACCATGTAGAACACCACGTTCACCGGCCCTTGCAGCAGGCCGATGGCGGTGTTCGAGAGGTGGAACTCGGTCTTGATCTGCTCGATCAGCAGGCCAAATGCGGCCGAATCGAAGAAGTTGAGGAAGGTGGCGAAGATGATCACCGCCAGCGCGTAATAGGCCGCGCCCGCCGCCGGCCAGGGCTGGTCGGGCGTGGCCACGGCCAGATGGTGGGCCGCCGCCTCGCCCTGCGGGATTTCGTGGGCGAGTTCTGCCGCCACGTCTGGGGCCATCATGTCTGGGACATTGCCCGGGATTGCCGTTCCCATGTCATCGCTCTCCATGCGCCCCGGCGGGTCGGCTTGGCGCCGGCCTCTTTACAGGGGTGACTTTGTATGTGTTAGATACAATAGCTTTTACACCGGCTTGTCCAGCCCCTTTACACTCGGGCACAAACAAGCCGCAGCCGATTGCCAGCGGTAACAGCCGCGCCAGCAAGGAGAGAGAGGATGATCGAATTTTCGGGCCGCACCGCCTTTGTGACGGGCGGCGCCAATGGTGTGGGGCTGGGCCTGGTGCGGGCGCTGCTGGCGCAGGGGTGCCGCGTGGCGATCGCCGACATTCGCCAGGAGTCCATCGAAAAGACGCTGAAATCGCTGGATAACCAGATGGTGATGGGCGTTCAGGTCGACGTGTCGAGCCGCGAGGAAATGGCCCGCGCCGCCGATGCGGTCGAGGCGAAATTCGGCCCCGTGACGCTGCTTTTCAACAATGCCGGCATCAACCTGTTCCAGTCCATCGAGGAATCGAGCTGGTCGGACTGGGACTGGGTGATGGGCGTCAACCTGCACGGGCCGATCAATGGCGTGATGACCTTTG
>DATMUT010000401.1:0-12017 GCA_035563755.1 Novosphingobium sp. | reverse complement strand
CCTGATCGTAGGCGATGCTGCCGCCCGTCGCCAGGATCTGGTTCTTGATCGTATCGGACTGGATGGCCAGCGCCGTGTTGAACCCGCCCGGCCGGTAGCCGCGCGACCACAGCGCATAGGCGGTCGAGGAGGGCGTGAACTTGTAGTCGATCGTCACGCGCGGCGAGAAGCTGGTATAGGTCTTGCCAAAGCGCACCGGCGGGTTGAGCGCCACGCCCGAGGAGTTCGACAGGCTGGCCTGGCGCACCTTGTCCCACTGGTACCGCGCCTCGGCGCTGATGGTGAGCTGGGGCGTCACGTCGAAATAGGCCGCGCCGAAGATGGCGGGCGTTTGCGGATTGGCCTGCGCATAGGTGGCCGAGAAGCCCCCGCCATAGGGGTTGATGCCATAGATCACCCCCGAGAGGTAATCGGTCCAGAAGTAGTTGCCGCCCACCGTCCAGCGAAAGCGGCTGTTCTGCTTGGAGGTCAGGCGGATTTCCTGGCTGAAGTCGTGCACCAGCGCCTGATATTCGAGCAGCCACCACACATTGGCCGTCGCTCCGGGAATGACCCCGTAATAGGGGTTGGCCACGTTGCTGGCATCGCGGAAATCCAGGTCGAGGATCGAGCCGGTCTTGTCGCTGTGCATGGCGGTGATCGAGGTCAGCGTCATGCCATTGCCAAAGCTGTAGTCGGCGCGCACATCGGCCTGCCACACCTCGCGCTTCATGCCGCCGTGCTGCAGGAAGTTGGGGTTGAAGATGGTGACGTATTTGTTGGGATTGCCGATCAGCTGGTTCTGCGCATAGGCGGTCAGGCCATAATTGCCCGAGATCGCGCTGGGCGCGATGCTTGAGGGCAGCGTGCCGCACCAGTAGGCGCCATACGTGCCGCCCATGTTGCAGTTCATCTCGCCCGGCTTGATCGAGGCCTGCGCGGGCGGGCCATCGTCCTGCAGCTGATACGAGAAGTAGCCCTTGATGCGCAGCGCGTCGGTGGGCTTGAACAGCACGTCGAGGCTGACCGAGTCGGTCTTTTGCGAGCCGAACACCTCGTTGGGGTTGGCGTAATTGTGGTATTGCCCGCCCTTGTACACGTGGCTGCCGGCAATGCGCACCGCCAGCACATCCTTGACCACCGGCACGTTCAGGCTGGCCGACAACTCGTTCGAGCCATAGGTGCCGTACATCGCCTTGAGGTGGCCGCCAAATTCGAAGCCCGGGTCCTTGGTCACGAAATTGATCGCGCCGGTAAAGGTCGAGCGGCCAAAATAGACCGACTGGGGGCCTTTGAGCACCTCGACGCGGGCGATATCGTCCATGGCCGGGAACTGCGCGTTGATGACCGGCGCGCCATCGAGGAACACCAGCCCCCCCTGCGACACCGGCGAGACATTGCCCAGAAACAGGCCGCGGAAGGTGAGGTTGCTGATGGTGCGGTCATTACGCCCCGAACCGCCGCCCGCCTGCTGCTGGAACTGGAAGCCGGGCGTGTTGTGCGCAATGTCGGTCAGCGACTTGGTGTCCTGCGCCGAAAGCGCGGCTGCCGAAAAGGCCGTGACCGCAAAGGGCACCGTTTCCAGCTTTTCCTCCTTGCGGCGGGCGGTCACGGTGATTTCGGCCAGCCCGGTATTGGCAGGCTCTTCGGCAGCCGGCGCGGGCGCGGCGAAAGCCGGCGCAGCCCCTGCCCCCGCAAACCCCAGAATGACCGCCAGCACCAGCGAACGCGCCAAGGTGTGGCCATATGCGAAATCGGCTTTACGCGTCTTGCCTGAGTCCCTCATTTTGCCCCCTGTTCATAGCTTTATGGCTTGTTTGCCCCGTTCCTCCCGGCGTCCGGTCATTTGCTCTTATTGGATACATAATCCATGCGCAGGACAGGGTGTCAATCTGAAGGGCAGATCCTTAGGGCGGCGAGAGAACGTGCCTGAACTCGCCCATCTATGATAATTTATAGCTATATATCAGTACTATATTCGATCATTCAGAAATGCGCACGGCAAGCCACCCTGCCCGACCCGGCAAACAAGCCCTGTCGACATAACAGCTAGTGTCGGAATAACGTATCAGTCCTAGGGCAAATGCGCGCGCCAGCCCCGCCGCCTGCAAGGCGCCGGTTCAAAAACAGTTTGGAGGACCACCCAAGGTGCAGGATTGCGCCCGCGCAAAAGCGCGCCGCCAGCCGATCGGCTGGATCAGCCTTGCTGCGTGCTTTCCGCGCAGTTGAACAGGTCGGCAGCCTGCGCCACGCGCAGCGCATGGCGAATATGCCCCTGCATCGCATGCTCGGCCCATTGCGGGTCGCCGGCCTGGAATGCCGCCAGCAGTTCCATATGCCCCGCCTGCGCGCGCTCGATCTGCTCGCGGTCGGCCTTGCGGATCACCCGCAGCACCAGCGGATGTACGCTCAGCACACCGATCATGCGCGCCAGCACGCGCGAGGCGGCCAGCTCGATGACAAGATCGTGGAAGGCGCGATTGGCCTGCGCCAAAGCCTCGCGGTCAATCGGCTCGCGATTGATGATGTCGCACACCAGCCCATCGGCCGCGCGCAGCCGCTCGAGCGCCTGCGGGGTCATGCGGCGCGCGGCCTGTGCCGCAGCGTGCCCCTCCAGCTCGGCGCGAAAGCGGTAGATGTCCTCAAGGTCGCGCTCGTCCCACTGCGCAACGAAAGAGCGCTGCGTGTCGGTGCGGTCGACCAGCATGTCGGCCTCGAGCCGGCGCAGCGCCTCGCGGATGGGGGTGCGCGAAACGCCGCAGACCCGCGCCAGATCCTCTTCCTTCAGCTGCTCGCCCGGGGCAAGCGCGCCCGAAATGATGCGCTCACGGATGCTATTGTATACAATATCGGCGGCTCGAGACATGCTGCACCTGAACTGGCCGGCCGCGACAGGCGGCCAGCGCCATTAGGCAGATCACGCCCCCCGCGCAACAGCCTAAAGCGCCAGCACTTGCGCAGGCGCCACGGTCGCGGCACCGGGTTCGGCGGCATGCGCCACCGGCCCAGTTTCGCCCGGCCCAATCTCGCCCGGCTCGGCCAGATCCGCCTCGGTCAGGCGATAGCCGCGCAGCATCAGCACCGCGCCAAAGGCCATCAGCGCCGGAATGAGCGAAAAGCACCAGTAAATGCCCGTCAGCGCCTCGGGGTTGGCCAGCACGGCAGCCCCGCCCCGCCCCCCGGCATAGCCCATGGCCGAGAGCAGCGACCCCATCGCCACCAGCCCTGCCGCCGAGGACAATTTGTCGACAAGGCTCATGATGCCGGTGAACGCCCCCTCGCGCCGCAGCCCGTGCACCACATAGTCATAGCGCACCGCATCGGTCAGCATCGATTGCGCCAGCAGGATCACCCCGCTCATCGCCGCGCCAATCAGCGTGACGCGCAGGCCCAGCAGCCACAGCGGATCGGCAGGCCCGGCCACCATCCACGACAACACCCCCAGCCCATAAAGCAGCAGCGCCGTCACATAGGTTGCCTTCTTGTCGATGCGGCGCGACAGCCACAACCAGGCCGGCATCGCCAGCCAGTTGCCCAGCGTCAGGAAGATGTAGAAGGCCCCCAGCCACGCATCGGTGCGCTGCAGCACATAGCGGGTGAAATAGGCGTTCGAACTCGAGGCCGTGGCCGTGCCCACCATGAACACCACATGCACCATGACCATCACGCGGAACGGCCGGTTGCCCCAGGCAATGCCCAATTGCCCAAACAGGCCCTTGGCCGTACCGCCGCTCTTGCGGGCATCGCGCGTGGCCCGCGCGCCGCGCAGCAGCGGCACGCTGACCAGCGCCATCAGCCCGACAATCGCGGCCAGCACCATCGCCATGCCCGCATGCCCCTCGCGCCCGCCGCCCCAGGCCGCCAGCAGCCACGGCGGCAGCGACGAACCGATGATCTGCCCGGCAAAAAAGCCATACATCTTGACCGTCATCAGCACCGAGCGGTCATGATAGCCGTCGGTCACCTCGACCGACATGGCCCCGCTGGGCACAGTGTAAAGCGAATAGGCCGTGCCATGCACCAGCAGCATGAAGCCCACCCAGGCCGTGAGCACCCAGCCCGACTGGTGGATCGGCGGCGCAAACAGCCCCAGGATCGAGAGCGGCATAAGGATGCCCGCCGCCAGCAGATAGGGCAGCCGCCGCCCCCAGCGCGTGCTGGTGCGGTCGCTGGCATAGCCCACCAGCGGGTCGACAATGCCGTCATACACCTTGGTCACGGCAAACAGCAGCGCGGCCAGCGCCGCCGACATGGCCAGATTGTCGGTCAGGAAACGGATAAGCAGCACCACGACGATCTGGTTGCAGGCCGCCGTTGCCGCCGCCCCCAGCGCAAAAGCCACCTGCACCGGCCGCGAGACCAATCCTTGCGCGCCGCCCCCTTGGGCCGGTCGTGACGACAACTCGCTCATGCGTGCTCCTGCTGAAACGGAAAGGCGGCAAGGCAGGCGTCATATTTGTGTACGCAGTCAGGCGTATGGGTTTTGCCCGGGACGGGGCTTGCCAGCACCAAACCTTGCCCAGCAAGGCTCAGAAATGGCTAAACAAGCTATAAATTCCGGGGTATTACGCAAATCGCCCGCACCGGCCGCCAAACACTCCGACTGGTGAGAAGGGGCAGGATAATGGATACATGACCACCCGATAGTCAGTTATCTGCACAAGCAGATATGCCCACAGGGCATGGCCGCGCCCAACCGCGCAGCCTTGCCGGCGGGCAGGCCAGCGCGCGGCGCGCAGGGCCCAATCGGGGGTGGCGAGATGGACTTGCGCAAATTCGACTATTTCCTGCGCGTGGCCGAGCTGGGCAGCTTTTCACGCGCCGCGGCCAGCCTGCACATCACCCAGCCGGTCCTGAGCCGCCAGATTCGCCGCCTCGAGGAGGAACTGGGGCTGGCGCTCTTCTACCGCAACGGGCGCGGCGTCATGCTCACACAGGGCGGGCAATGCCTGCTCGAGAATGCCCGCTCGATGCAGGCCACGCTCAACTCGACCATGGCCGAACTCGCCGCGATCAAGAACGAATTCGTCGGCCACGCCTCGATCGGCATGCCCTCGAGCGTGGGGCGCGTCATGGCCGTGCCGCTGGCCCGTATGTGCCGCGAACAGTTCCCCAACGTCCACCTGCATATCGTCGAGGCCTTCAGCGGCGATATTGTCGAGCGGCTGCATCACGGGCGGCTCGACATTGCCGTTACCTATACCAGCGCCAGCGTGCAGGGCTTTGCCATCGACCCGGTTGCGGTCGAGAAGCTGATGCTGGTCAGCCCGCCCGGCCAGCGCCCCGCCCCGGTGGTCGATCTGGCAACGCTGGCGGGGCTGCCGCTCATCCTTTCGGGGCCGGCCCACCCCTTGCGCATCGAGATCGAGCGGGCCGCGCGCGCGGCGGGCCTGACGCTCAACATGGTGATGGAAGTCGACGCGCTCTCGGCCATGCTGCAGATGATCGAGGTGGGCTTTGGCCATGCGATCATGCCGCCCAGCGCATTGGCGGGCGCCCCCGAAGAGGGCCCCGGCACCCGCCACCTGTGCACCACGCCGCTGGCCCACGACATGCCCGAACACACGCTGTTCGTGGCCAGCGGGCCGCAGCGCTCCAGCTCGGCGCCGGTGCGGCATCTGGCGCGCATGGTGCGCCAGGTCATGCTCGATCTGGTGGGGCCGGATACGTGGCGCCCGTGCCACTGGGCCTGAAGCTCAGGCGACAGCCGGCTCGGCATCTGCGGCATCCGGCACCGGCGCCTCGCCCGCCGGGCGCAAGGCATGCAGCGACACGCCCGGCACGCCAATGGCCATCACCGCCGAGATCAGGCACAGCACCCCGCTCACCGCGAAAGTGAGCGTGAAGGCGTGGCGGTAGATGAGCACGATCGCCGCGTGCAGCACCGGGTCGAGATGGGCCAGCAGCCGCACCCCTTCGCTGAGCAGGCGGGTGATGATGCCCGGCGGCAGCACGCCGCCGGCCCAGCCGCGCACCCCCTGCACCAGCACAATGCCCGACACCGCAACGCCGGCCATGGCCGCCAGCTGGTTGCAAAACTGCAGCGTTGACGTACCCGCCCCCAGATGCTCGCGCGGGATAGCGTTTTGCATGGCAACCGCCAGGTTGGGCATGCTCATGCCGCCCCCGCAGCCCAGCAGCGCCAGACAGGCCAGCGCCGCCACATCGGGCAGGCCCGCGGCCGTCACCGCGCTCATCGCGACAAAGGCCCCGCCCACCATGAAGATGCCCGCCACCAGAAACGGCTTGTAGCGCCCGCTGCGCCACACCAGCTGCCCCACGGTGATCGAGGTGACCATGTTCACCAGCAATTGCGGCAGCAGCATGAAGCCCGACTGCGCCGGCGACCGGCCGCCCACCATCTGGAAATACAGCGGGAAATAGACCGTCGAGCCGAAGTAGCCCAGACCGATGACCCCGCCCACCAGCAGACATTGCCGATAGACCCGGTTGCCCAGCAGATGCACCGCCAGAATAGGCTCGGCCGCGCGGCGTTCCTGCCGCACCAGCAGCACCAGCGCCGCCACCATGCCAGCAAGCAGCGCCAGCGTTGGCAGCGTGAACAGCGTTTCGGGGTGCTCGGCCCGCTGCACTAGGCTGAGGAAGCAGACCGTGACCACCACCAGCCAGGCAACGCCGGCATAATCGATACTGTGCGCCCGCCGCTCGCCCAGATTGCGCGGCAGGCTGCCCCAGATCATGGCCAGCGCCACAAGGCCGATGGGCAGGTTGATGAAGAACACCCACCGCCACCCCAGCGCCGAGGTGACGATGCCCCCCACCACCGGCCCGGCGATGCTGGAGATGGTCATCGTGGCGTTGAACAGGCCCTGATAGCGCGGCCGGTCGCGCGGCGAGACGATGTCGCCCATGACCGTCATGGCCAGCACCATCGTGCCCCCCGCCCCCAGCCCCTGCACCGCGCGGAACAGCACCAGCCCGCTCATCGAGGTGGCCAGCCCGCACAGCATCGACCCTGCCAGAAACAGCACGATCGAGAGCACGAACAGCGGGCGGCGGCCATATACGTCGCTGAACTTGCCATAGAGCGGCATGGTGATGGTCGAGGTGAGCATGAAGATGGTGAGCACCCACGACAGGCTGGCCATGCCGCCAAATTCGCCCACGATGCGGGGCAGGGCGGGGTTCACGATAAAGTTGTCGAGCGCGCCCAGCGCCACCGTCGCCATCAGGCCAGCCAGCGACAGCCAAAGAGGCCTGCCGGTTTGCGGGGCCGAAGTCATCCTGTCTCTCCCTGCCTGGCGCATGACGCGCCCAGATTTGCGTCTCGCAGCCTGCCCTTCGCGCTGCTCAGCCCGGCAGGCCAACGGTCAATGCGCGCGCTCCTCGCCCTGCGGCCATCGCGCGCAGCAGCAGCCCCAGCGAAAGCGCGGCAAACACCAGATGCAGCCCGCCTGTGAGCGTGAAGGGCGCGGTGGGCCCCATCCGGTCGAACATCTGCCCGGCCACGAAGGCGATGATCACCACGCTGAAACTGCCGAAAAACGCCAGCAGGCCATAGGCCGTGCCGCGCAAATGGGGCGGCGCCTCCTGACCGAACAGCGCCTGCTGCGAGATGGTCTGCGCGCTTTCGGCAAGGCCGATGCCCAGCGCCAGCGCGTACATGCCCCAGCCCGCCACATCGGTGACGAGCGGCGCGCACAGGAATACCACCCCAACCGCCGAAATGGCCGCGACATAGATGTGCACCCGGCTGTAGCGATCGAGCAGCCAGCCCATGAGTGGCGGCAGAAACAGGTTCACACCCGAGATGATGGCCGCCAGCGTGCCCGCTATGCGCAGCGCGGCCAGCGTGTCTATGCCCTGCCGCGCGCCCTGCGCCGTCACCCACAGCGCCAGAAACGACTGGATGATCGAGGTGTCGGTGCGGATGACGAAAGAGGTGAGCAGCAGCGTGCCGAAGCGCGGATTGGCACGCGCATGGGCCACCACCGCGCCAAATCCGGTGAACATGGCCGTCATCCGCCGCCAGGGCGACAGGCGCGGCGCTGGCGCATCACCCACATCGCGCATCAGCCCGAAACCGGCCAGCAAGGCCGTGCCCAGCGCCAGCCCGGCCGCAATCCACAGCGCCACGCTGCCCGCCATGGCGGTGCTGGTGCCGGCATGGCGCAGCCAGCCCGGCAGGCGCGCGCCCACCGCCCCCACCAGCACCACATTCAGCACCGCCATGATAACCATGACCAGCGCCACGAACCGCCCGCGCGAGGCATTGTCGGGATAGTCGATGAACTTGGTTGGCCCGCCCGCGGTGTGGCAGGTCGAGGCAAGGCCAAAGAGCACGCGCAGCGCAAACAGCGCCGCCACCGTGCCCGCCAGCGGATAGAGCAGGAAAGACAGGCCAAAGCCGCCCACCGCGCACACCAGCAGCGCCTTGCGCCCCACCCTGTCGCTCAGCGCGCCGGCAAGGCTGACGCAGACCAGCAGTACCGCCTGCTGCACCGTCAGCAACTCGCCCGCGATGCGGCCGCGCTCGCCCGCCGGAATATGGGTGATCTCGGCAAAGATGAAGGGCTGCATCAGGTTGGCAAAGCCCACCAACACCTGCGCCAGCCCCATCACCAACAGGAACACGCCAATCTCGCGCCGGGTGATGCCGGGCACAAAACCGATCGAGCCGATGCGAAGCCGCCCGGCTGCAGGCTCGGTCCTGGTGCCTTGCGGCGAGGCAAGTGGCATCGCAACACTCCCTTGGTCAGTCCGACCTTACGCAGGCGGGGGCGAAAAGGATGGAGATTGCCGCCCGCGACAGGGCGTCAGGCGATGTCACCCGAGGGGCGCGGCACCTGTTGCGACAAAGAGTAATGGATACAATTCTTTTGCAAAGCCGCTAAAACTCTTCACCGCGGGCAAGGGAGTTATGCCCGGAATGCATGTTGCGCAGCCCGTGACTGGCGCGATAGCCTGCACAGACATCCGCAACGCGCGCCATGACCGGGCGCCCCTTTGCATACATCCCACCCCACGAAAGGACCGCGCCCCATGCACTACAACCGCCTCGGCCACAGCGGGCTGGTGGTGTCGGCCATGGGGTTTGGCGCCGGCTCGCTGGGCGTGGGCGAGACATTGCCAGGCCTGCGCAAATCGATCGACCAGAGCGCGGCCGACCGCATCGTGGCCGCCGCCATCGAGGCCGGGATCACCCTGTTCGACACCTCGAACAAATATGTGAACGGCCAGTCCGAACTGCTGCTGGGCGAGGCTTTGGGCGCGCGGCGCAAGGATGTGGTGGTGGCCACCAAATGCGGCCTGCCGGTGGGGCCGGGCGCGCTCGACCGGGGGCTGTCGTACCGGCATGTCATTGCGCAATGCGACGCCAGCCTTGCGCGTCTGGGCACCGACTGGATCGACATCTACTACGCCCACATCCCCGACCCCGACACGCCGCTCGAGGAAACCGCGCGCGCCTTTGAGCATCTGGTGACGAGCGGGCGCGTGCGCTACGTGGCGGTGTCGAACTGGCCGGCGTGGATGACCGCGCGGTTCATGGGGATGCAGGCCAAGGCCGGGCAGGCGCCCATCATTGCCAACCAGCTTTATTACTCGCTGCTGGCCCGCCAGCCCGAGCGCGAAATGGTGCCCATGGCGCAGACCTGCGGCGTGGGCCTTGTGGTCTACAGCCCGCTGGCTGGCGGTTTCCTCAGCGGCAAGTACCAGCGCGGCGTGCCTGCGCCCGAGGGCACGCGCCGCGCCACTTTCGACATCGCCCCGCGCTTCGACCTCGATCACGGCTTCGATGTGGTCGACCAGCTGCGCGCCATTGCCGGCGAATATGGCGTGCCGCCGGCCCATGTGGCGCTGGCCTGGACGATGGCGCGCCCGGCGGTGGCCAGCGTCCTGTTCGGCATCAGCCGCATGGAGCAGCTGGCCGACAATCTGGGCGCGGCGGAACTGGCGCTGGCGCCAGAGCATGTGGCGCAGCTCGACGCGCTGACGCAGGCCCCCGAATGAGCGCGCCCGCTCAGGTCGACCGCGCCTTCGCCCGCCTGGCCGAGGGGCTGATCCATTACCGCCACGCCGGCGCCGGGCCCGCCCGCCCGCTCTACATGGCCCATGCCGGCCCCGGCTCCTCGCGCGGGCTCGAGGAAATGGTGGCGCTGATGGGCGCGCACCGGCCCGTGATCGCGCCCGACATGCCCGGCAATGGCGATTCGGCCCCGCCCCTGCGCCGCGACACCGACATCGCCTATTACGCCGATGCCGCGCTGCGCCTGATGGACGCGCTGGGCATCGACAAGGTCGACTTTTTCGGCAGCCACACCGGCGCCTTCATCGGCATCGAGATGGCGCGCATGGCGCCCGCGCGGGTTGGAGCGCTGGTACTCGACGGGGTGATGCTGCTCGATGGCGCACAGCGCGCGACCATGCTGGCGCGCTATGCCCCCGAAATGGCGCCCGACGCCCATGGCGGCCATCTGGCCTGGGCGTTCCAGTTCGTGCGCGACATGATGCTGTTCTACCCCTATTTCGAGCGCACCGCCGCCGCGCGCATGGCCCGCGACCTGCCCTCGCCCGAGGCGATGCACCCGCTGGTGGTCGATGTGGTGAAGGCGCTGGGCACCTATCACTGCGCCTATCGCGCGGCCTTTGCCTATGATGCGGTGGCCGCGCTGCCGGGCGTTGCCCGCCCCTGCCTGCTGACCTGCGCTGCCGAGGACCCGCTGTTTGCCGACCTGCCGCAAGCCGGCGCACTGCTGCCGCAGGCGCAGCTTCTGGCGCGCGCGGCGGGCATGGGGCCGGCAGAAGCAGCCGCCGCCTTCGAGGCATTCCTGAGCGGGCAGGCCGAAGCATGACGCCGTTTCCCGCAGCGCGAGAAGCGCGCAACACCCTTTTGACACACCCCGCCCGGCACGAGACGCTGTGCCGTTCGCCAGACCATTCAATACCCCCACAGCAAGGAGCAGGCCCATGTTGATCGACCGTGGATTTGGCGAACGCAATCGCCGCGTCAAAAGCCTGGATGTGGAGAGCTATCAGGATTTCGTGCTGGGCTTCCGCGACTTCACCTACGGCTCGCTCGACAAGGCCGCGCGCGAGAGCGCTGACGCCATTTTTGCCGACAAGCGCGTGAACGACCCCGAAACGCTCGAACTGGCCACCATCCGCGAGGCGCTCGACAATGAGCCGATGATCCAGACCCGCGTGCGCTGCTGGCTCTCGAGCCAGCAGCTGATGTGGCAGAACGTGCTCGACCACTACGAGCAGAACCGCGACCATTATCTGGACGAGATGGAAGCGGCCGATGGCGACGGCCCCGGCAGCCTTGAGCTGAACACCGGCATGGCCATTCCCGACTATGCCAAGCACGAGATCCACATCCAGCCGGGCGGCTATACCGGCAACGACTTTGCCGGGCCGCTTTATCACTACGGCACCAACACCTTCTACAAGGGGCAGAACAACGAGGACCAGTTCCAGCTGGGCATTGCCGACAATGTGGGCCTGCCCGCCGATGGCAAGGTGAGCAAGGTGGTCGACTTTGGCTGCGGCATCGGGCGCCTGTCGGTGGCGCTGGCGCAGAAGTTCCCGCAGGCCGAGGTGTGGGGCATCGACGTGGGCGGGCCGCTGGTGCGCTATGCCCACAAGCGCGCGCGCGAACTGGGCGTGCCGGTGCATTTCGCCCAGCGCCTGGCCGAGGACAGCAAGTTTGAAAGCGGCAGCGTCGACCTTGTCACCGCCTACATCCTCTTCCACGAAGTCTCGCCCGAGGCCGCCGTCGACATCTGCAAGGAAGCGTTCCGCATTTTGCGGCCCGGCGGCGTGTTCGACGTGACCGACTTTCACACCGGCGCCGCGCGCGGGCGCGACCCCTATCGGCGCTACATGGGCTGGATCGACCACGTGTACAACGCCGAGCGCTGGTCGCACGACTTTGTCTATTCCGACTTCCTTGAAACGCTGCGCAGCGTGGGCTTCGAAGCGGAAAAGGGCGCCAACCGTTTTTGGGGCATCGGCGCCTACATCGCGCGCAAACCGGGCTGACAGGATGCGTGGGCGCGGCCTTTGACCCTGCCGCG
>DATMUT010000400.1:0-9184 GCA_035563755.1 Novosphingobium sp. | reverse complement strand
TCGAGTGCGACATGCCGCGTCAGCTGGCGCCCGGCCACCTGCATCGCCACATCCTTCTGCCCCTCGAGCGTGAAGCCCTTGCCTTCGCTGGGCAGATGCAGCGTCAGGTCGTATTTAATGGCGGTGGGGCCGGCAATGGCCACCGGTATATCCGCCCAGTCGGTTCGTGCCCTGTCCGGCTTGAAGTCAAGGGCCTCGCTCTGGCGGCTGAGCGCGCGACGAAGCCGCTTCTCCTCCCACTCCCAGCGGGTTGTGATCAAGCCTCTGGCGGCGATTGTCGCAGTGCCGCTTGCCGGATCCGAGGACAGCGTGCCATCCACGTACTGCCCCTGACCCAATGTTTCGGTGAAGAACCGTCGGATGATCTCGGCGCGCTGCTTTGCGTCCAGCTTGGCGGTGGCAAGGGCCAGCCCTGTGGAGTACGGGCCGCGCAGCACAGCCTTGGCGGTGAACGTGCTGGGCAGATCAACGCTGCCGCTTTCATCAACGTCGAGCCAGAGCGTGATCAGCGGCCGCGCCATCGCGTGCATTGGCAGGTCCATAAGGCCCGCGCCGGCCGGGCGCAGGGGCAACACATGGAGAAAGTGCGGCGTGTCGCGGATGTCTTCGATCCGCGCGCCGCTGCCGGTGCCATCCAGCCAGATATTCTCGCCATCGATGGTGGCGCGGACCAGCACATGGTTGAACGCTGCCGCGCTGGGCAAGCGGCCCGGCACCATGTCCCCCAGCTGCGCATTGGCCAGCACCGGCTCGGCCTCGATCCCGACTGCATGCAGCAGGGCCAGCAGCAGCAGCGTCTTGGCCTTGCAGTCGCCATAGCGCTTGGCCCACGTTTCCTGCGGCTTTTGCGGGACGTAATTGCCGCCATCCATGCCCACGGCGAAATAGCGCACATCGTCCTGCACCAGCCGCAGGGCGCGTTGCGCCCGCTCGAGCGGGGTGGGGGCGGCCCTGATCTTGTCCACCTCGGTGGCCAGCGGGCTGCCGGGCTGGATCAGCCCCTCGGTCTTGTAGAGCGGGGCCATCACCCGCGAGACGTCCTCCCAGCCTGCGAAGCTCGACACTTCCAGGAGCGGTCCGCCACGAAAGCGCAAGGGCGCGTCCTCGGGGCGGTCGGGCTGTTTGGGCAGCGCGCCAACCACCTCGATCTGGGTAAAGCCGCCGATGCGGCTCGGCTTGGGGCTTAGGCCTTCGCCCCTGACCTGCCAATGGGCCGCGCTCTTGCTGTCCCATTGGACGCGCGTGCGGGTGAAACCCAGGCGCAGCGGAGCGGCGGCAATGTTGAACCCGCTTTGCACCCTGCCTGCGAGCGCGGCATCGCGCAGCGTGACCGAATAGCGCAGGCGCAGCGTGTCGCCGGTGCGCAGCCCTTCGGCTGGCATGGTGGCGGTCAGGATGCCGGTGTATTCCAACTGCTCGAGCGATTGCTCGCGGCGCAGCACGGTAAAGCTCTTGCCTCCGGCCAGCAGGTCGATCTCCTTGCCGTCGCGCACGATGGTCACGTCATGGATGATCAGGTCGCCCTTGTCCGGCGACCAGGGCAGCGTCAGCGTGGCCAGTTGATTGAGCGCCTCGGCGGTGGTGACCCGCAATGCCCGATCGGTATAGGTCCAGAGCGCCCCGTCCTCGATCCGCGACTGGGTATCAAAGATCAGGATTTCGGGCGCGTCGGCGCTGCTTGCCGTGGCATGGTCAAGCGGCGCCTTGGTCACCCAGGCCGGGGCCGGGCGGACCAGAGGCACCTCGCCGGCGATGGCGAGTGAGGAAACACCCCAAGACATCAGAAACAATAAAGCCGCCCGACGCATCCAAGAACTGTCCTTCGCACGTGATTGCTATCGACAGGCGCAAGTGTCCGTGTCTGTCGCCCCTTAAATGGCAGAAAGCATGACTTTACGATCCTGTCATGCGGATTTTTCGAAGGGCGGGCAGCATCTTGTCGATGCTTGCGGGGGCAGGTCGCGCCGGCCGAAAGCCGCAAATCGACAGGCTGCTCGCGCATGGGATGGTTTTGTCACGCAGGATGGATGGGATTGATAAAACCGGATTGCCCCATTTGCACGCGCGTGCAATCATCCTTCCATACAGCACCCGATAACAAAATGCCGCAGCGTCTGTGTTCAGGCCGCGGCGAGAGGATTTCCATGTCTGCATCGATCCGCCAGCGCCGCGCGTCCGGCCAGTAGCTTCGCACACCCCGTCTCCCTGCCTTTGGAGATCCTCCCCAGAGTAACAGGCGGGAAACTCGCGGTCGCAGGCATTGGCCTGCGACCGCATTCTTGCCCTGCGCCAAACAGCGCCGCGCCATACCGGGCGCTGCCATAGGAGCGTGAATGTCAGCCCTGCGATCCAGTCACTGCCCCGGCGCCTGGCCCTGAAAGGGGCCAGCGGCGCCGTTGCCCCTCTTGCCTGACCTGAAGGAAATTCGATGAACCGACCTATCGCGCCCGGCACCCGGCCGGGGGTGATGACAGGTGTTGCCCTGCTGTTGCCTGTCACCCTCTCGACCATGGCCATCGTGCTGCTGGCCCCGGTCCTGCCGCAGATGCTGAGCGAATTCGCAGCTGTGCCGGGGCACGCCTATTGGGTGCCCATGATCCTCACGATCCCGGCGCTGTGCATTGCCGTGTTCTCGCCGGTGGCGGGCATGCTGGGCGACTGGTTTGGCCGGCGGCGCCTGCTGATGGCGGCCTTTGTGCTGTATGCGCTGGTGGGTGTGGCGCCGGTGTTCCTGCGCGACCTCACGGCCATTCTGGTCAGCCGCGTGGGCGTCGGCCTGTCCGAGGCGCTGATCATGGTGCTCTCGACCACGATGATTGGCGACTATTACCAGGGCGCCGCGCGCGACCGCTGGCTGGCCGCGCAAACCGCCTTTGCCTCGATGTCGGCGCTGGTGTTCTTCAACGTGGGCGGGCAACTGGGCGTGTGGGGCTGGCGCGCGCCGTTCTGGGCCTATACCTCGGCGCTGGTCATGCTGGGGCTGGTGGCGGCCTTTACCTGGGAGCCGGGCCGCAATGGCGAGCCGGCCGCCGCGCAGGCGCGCCGCAGCGCCAGCTGGGCCGGCTTTCCCTGGGGGCGGATGATCGCGATCCTGGGCATCACCATCTATGGCGCGGTGTTCTTCTACACGGTGCAGATCCAGGCCTCGGGCGGGCTGGCGCTGCTGGGGCTGAGCGATCCGGCGCGTATCGGTTTCTACACCTCGATCGCCAGCATTGGCGTACCGCTGGGCACTTTCATCTATTCCCGCGTGGGCCGCTGGCCGGTGCGCGTGCTGCTGGTCAGCGAGTTTGCCATGCTGGCGGTGGGCTTCTGGGTGATGAGCAGCGCGCATGTGCCGGCAGCGTTTCTGCTGGGCTGCTTCATCAATCAGCTGGGCGCGGGCCTGTTGCTGCCCACCCTGCTGGTCTGGGCGATGAGCCTGCTGGCATTTGAAATTCGCGGGCGCGGCGCCGGGCTGTGGCAGGGCTCCTTTGCTCTGGGCCAGTTCCTCAGCCCTGTGATCGTGACCTTTGCCGCTCAGCACTCTGGCGGCCTGCTGCCGGCCTTTGGTGTGCTCTCGATTGGCGCGCTGGTGGGTGTGGGCGTGGTGCTGCTGGTGACTGCGCGCATCCCGCGCGGGGCCGCTGTTGCGGTGGAGGCGGCACATGGCTGACCGTTTGAAGGGCCGCGTGGCGGTGGTAACCGGGGCGGCCAACGGCATTGGCGCGGGCTGCGCGCAGATGTTCCGCGACGAAGGCGCCAAGGTCATCGGTGTCGATCTGGCCGGGGCCGATCGCGATTGCGACCTGCTCGACGAGGCGGCGGTGGCGGCGCTGTTTGCCGATATCGGGCGCAGCCACGGGCATATCGACGTGCTGGTCAATGCCGCGGCCTTTGCCGTGTTCGGCTGGATCGAGACGCTGACCCATGCGGATTGGCGCCGCACGCTGGCGGGCGAGCTGGACATTGTGTTCCTGCCCACAAGGGCCGCCTGGCCGTGGCTCAAGGCCGCCGGCAGCCGCGGCGAGGGCGGGGCGAGCATCATCAATTTCGCCAGCGCCAATGCCTATCATGCGCTCGAAGGGTCGCCCGCGCTGGCGCATTGCGCGGGCAAGGGCGGAGTGCTGGCCATGACACGGCAACTGGCCATGGAAGGCGCGCCTCACAACATTCGCGCCAACACCATTGCGCCCGGCTTTATTCGCACCGCCGCCACCGAGCGGCATCTGGCCGCCGACCCCGCCTTTGAGGCGCAGGTGCTGGCCAAGAACATGCTCAAGCGGTTGGGCGAGCCGGCCGACATTGCCTGGGCGGCCACATGGCTGGCCAGCAACGAGGCCCGCTACGTCACGGGGGCTGACATTTCGGTCGATGCCGGAGCCACGGCCTGGTGAGCGGGCGGGCCATGCCCGCCGCCAACAAAAATCAACAATACAAAGGGGATGAGGGATGAACTGGAAGCAACGCAAATGGCCGCAACTGCTGCTAGGTCTGGCGGGCGTATGCCTGCCGGCCATGGCCCAGGCGCAGGTCGAGGCCCAAAGGGCTGACCCGGCCAAGGTGCAGGACATTGTCGTGACCGCCATGCGGCGCACGACCATCCTGCAAAAGACGCCGGCCTCGATCGCGGTGATCTCGGGCGATGTGCTGAGCGCGACCGGCACCGCCGATCTGGCCGCTGCGGTCGAGAATGTGCCGGCGGTGCAGGTGCAAAAGTCGAACACCGGCGCCAGCTTCTACATTCGCGGCATCGGATCGCGCGGGGTGGGGGGCGATTCCCCCATTTCGGTCAATATCGACGGGCTGTATCAACAGCAGCCCGACGTGGTGAGCGGCGCCTTTGCCGATGTCGCCCGCATCGAGGTGATGCGCGGGCCGCAGGGCACACTCTATGGCCGCAACGCCAATGGCGGCACGGTCAACATCATCACCAAAGACCCGAAGCTTGGCGAGCGCTCGGCCGATATTTCGCTGGGCTATGGCAATTATCAGACCATTCACGCAGGGGCAGCGCTGAACCTGCCGGTGGGCGAGACGCTGGCCGTGCGGCTGGTGGGCAGCCTCGACCGGCATGATGGCTACCTTTCGAACGGGCTGAGCGACCGCAATGACCGGGTGCTGCGCGGCAAGCTGCTGTGGCAGCCCAGCGACCGGCTGCGCGTGCTGCTGGGCGTCGATTACCTCTCGACCGCCAGCAAGGGGCCGAGCAATGTCCTGCTCTCGGACGACAACCCCGACCCGCGCTATGCCGCGCCCTATGGCAGCTTTACCGACCTGCCGCAGGGCAAGCCGGTCTATTGCTCGCCCAATTGTCAGCCCTATTACCACGTCGAAAGCACGACCTATCGCGGGCAGGCCGATTATGACCTGGGCTTTGCCACGCTGACCGGCCTTGTGGGCGTGCAGAACTACCGGCGCGACTATCTCCAGTCCTTCTCGGGCGGCATCGAGCATGATGTGCAGCCCTTCCACCAGCGCAGCTACGAGGTGCGCCTGGCCAGTCGCAATGGCAGCCCCGTGCAGTGGGTCGTGGGCGGCTACTGGCTCGACCAGGACTGGTCGGGCGAGATGAAATACGTCTACCACATCGACGCTGCCGACTATTACGCCATCAACCAGGCCCATTCGCGCGCGGTGTTCGGCCAGGTCACGCTGCCGCTGCTGGCGCGGCTGCGGGCGGTGGCGGGCCTGCGCTACACCGCCGACCGTTTCCGCAAGCGGCTCGACACCGGCGATGTGGATGGCACCACCGGCAACCTTGTCAGCCTGACCACCGGCACCGATTTTCGCGGTAATTATAGCCGCCTGACCTACAAGGCCGGGCTGGAATACGACCTGACCGACCACGCCATGGTCTATGGCCAGTTCTCGACCGGCTTCCGCTCGGGCGGGGTTGATGCCAATGGCGGCGCCTATGGCCCCGAGACGATCAAGGCCATCGAGGGCGGGCTGAAAAGCCGGTTCCTCGACGGGCGGTTGCAGGTCAATGCCGGCGCCTATTACTATTTCTATGATGGCTACCAGCTCGATTATATCAAGTCGGTGGGCGGGGCGCTGTCCGATGTCATCACCACCTCGAACGTGAATGGCACCACGCGGGTGTGGGGCGCCGAGCTGGAAAGCGTGTTCCGCCCGACCAAGGCCGACCAGATCGACCTGTCGGTGGCCTGGCAGGGCAACCGCTTTGCCCGCGCCATCCTGCCCACCTCGTGCGATGGCAGCGGCAATTGCACCTATACCGACCTCACTGGCCGCCGCCTGCCGCGCTCGCCCGAGTGGACGATCAACGCCGCGCTCGAGCACAGTTTCATCCTGGCCAATACCGGCTCGATCGTGGCCCATGTCGATGGGATGTACAAATCGTCCTATCAGGCCGATCTCATCTCGTTCACCTATTCGCTGCAGCGGGCCTATGCCACGCTCAATGCGCGCCTGACCTATAACCTGCCTCACAGCCAGGTCAGCATCGGCGCCTACATCAACAACGCCACCAACGTCACCGTGATCGAGCAGGCCAACACGGCCGGGCCAACCGACCGCTATGGTCTGCTCAACGATCCGCGCACCTATGGCCTCACTCTGAACGGACATTTCTGATGATGAAGCATCCCAACGATGTAACCGCCGTTTTGGCGTTGCTGGCGGCCGGCCCGCTGGCCTTGCTGCCTCAGGCGGCCTCTGCGCAAAGCCGCAGCGTTGCGGCCGGCAGCAGCTGGACCATTGCGCGCGAAACGGTGCTCGACCGCCTCGACATTGCGCCGGGCGGGCAGATCAGGCCCGCGGCCGGGCGCGAGCTGAGCATGACCGTCGACGGGGTGGGCACGCCCTTGGCGCCGGGCAGCTACAAGGGGCGGATCGTGCTGGCCCCCACGGCGCCCATCGCGTGGAAGGCCATGCTAGGCAACCGCGACTACCGCGTGCGGGCGGCGCTCTATGTCGATGGCGCGCCCGACCCTTTGCGCTCGGTGGCTGCCACATGGCGGGGCGGGCAGGTGGCGGCGGGGCAGGCCAGCAACCTGCACATTGCCAGCGCCGACCCCGGCTTTACCGGCATCGCCATCGAGGGCGCCTCGCGCTACGTGCTCAACGATCCGGTTATCGAGCTGACCGGCAACGGGGTTGACGATTCCATCGGCTATGGCGCCGGCATCGTCGTGCAGGGCAGCGCGCAGGTGACGATCAACCGCCCGCGCATTTTCACGCAAGGGGTGGTGCGCACGGCGATCTTCGTGGCCGGCAACGCGCAGGTCGACATCGATGGCGCGCAGATCGAGACGCGCAACGGCACCCTGCCTGCGGATTACAAGTTCTCGATCCTGCCCGGCGAGATGATGGAAGTGCCCTATGGGCTGGGCATTAGCGGCAATGTGCGGGCCACCAACGTGCAGGGCACCGCTCATGTGACCTATCGTAACAGCCACATCCGCGCGCAGGCCTGGGGCGCGCTGGCTACCGATGGCGAGGGGCCAACCTGGCTGACCGCCATCAACAGCACCATCGAGACGCTGGAAAGCGGCTATGGCGCCTATGCCAACGGCCATGCGCAGGACCTTTTCGACAATTGCGTGTTCCGCGTGCCCGATTACGGGCTTGTGGTGGGCGGGCCAGGGTCGGCCACTTTCACCAATGGCACCATGGTCAGCTCGGGCCGGTTTGGGGTGATGATGCATCAGGGCGCGGGCGGTGGCACGCTGCGCATCGAAAAGGGCAGCACTTTCGTGACCGGCCAGACGGCCATCGTGGTCAAGGGGCGCGGCACCACCATCGTGGTTGATGGCGGGCGGCTGGTGCCGGGCAATGGCGTGCTGTTGCAGACCATGGAAAACGACGATCCGATCATGCGCGAGATGATGCGCAATCCTCCTCCGCCGCCGCCCGCTGGCGCTGCGCCGGCAGGCCCTGTCGAGAGCGGCGAAGTGGTCGCCAGTTTCAGCAACACCCGGCTCGAGGGCGATATTTTCCACGCCATGACCGGCAAGGGCGGCATGAGGATCACGCTGGGCGCGACCGCCAGCCTGCGCGGGGGCATTTCGCTGGCGGTGGCGCGCCCGGCCAGCGGGGCCGAGCCCACGCGCGCCACCTTCGCCTCGGTGGGCGAGGTGGTGAACGCCCCTGGCTTTGGCGCCAAGCCTGAGCCTTTGCAGGTGCGCGTCGAAGATGGCGCCAGCTGGGAAGTCACGCGCCCCTCGTTCGTGAGCGAGTTGACGCTGGCGCCCCATGGCCGGATTGGCGCTCCGGTTGGCCAGCGGCTGGAGCTGCGGGTGAACGGGCAGGCGGTGCCGCTGGCGCCCGGGCATTACCAAGGGCAGGTCGAACTGCTGCCGGTCGGCGACCGCTGACCGGGGGCTGCCCGCCCATCCATCGACACGGCGGAAGGGCGGGCATTGATGGAATCGGTTTTCGTCATTTGCACGCGCGTGCAAAATGGCGCCACACACGTTAACGCGACTGCCGGCAGAGCAGGGAAGAGGAGAGATATGCGCAGCAACCTGCTATATGCACTGGGAACGGCCACTTGCCTGGTGGCCGCAGCGCCGGCCAGCGCCGCCCCCGCGCAGGAGGAGCCAACCCCACAGGCAGAGCCAAACCCGCAGCCGGGCGCGGCCCCTGTGGGCCTGGGCGAAATCGTGGTGACCGCGCAGCGCCGGTCGGAATCGCTGCAGCGCGCGGCGGTCTCGGTCACGGCGCTGGCTGGCGATGCGCTGCGCAGCCAGGCCAAGAACAGCGTTGCCGCGGCCATTCTGGATGTGCCGGCGGTGCAGGTTCAGGGCAACACCAATGGCGCGCAGATCTATGTGCGCGGCGTTGGCTCGAATGCGGATTCGCAATTGGGCGACCCTGCGGTCAACCTCAACGTCGATGGGGTGTACCAGCAGGAAACCGAGGTGCCCACCAGCCTGATGTTCGACGTGAACCGGGTCGAGGTGTTGCGCGGGCCGCAGGGCACGCTGTATGGGCGCAATGCCACGGCGGGCGCGGTCAATATCGTGACGGCCGACCCGGTGCTGGGCCAGTTCAGCGGCTATGCCACGCTGCAGGGGGGCAATTACAGCGCCATCCATTCCGAGGCGGCGGTCAATGTGCCGGTGAGCGACAAGCTGGTGGTGCGCGGCGCCTTTGCCTCGGACCATCACGACGGCTATCTGAGCAATGGCGACAATGATGCCGCGATGATGGCTGGCCGCCTCAAGGTGCTCTACAA
>DATMUT010000399.1:0-6047 GCA_035563755.1 Novosphingobium sp. | reverse complement strand
CTGGGCGATGCGCTGGCCGGTTGGCGCGCATGACCAGGCCCGCCTGTTCCTTAGTGCTTGCGGGCGGGCGCGTGGGCCTTGGCGGCGGTCGCCTCGATCTCGATCAGGAACTGGGGCGCGGCAAGGGCTGCCACCTGAAAGGCCGAACGGGCCACCGTGGTGGGGTTCTCGGGCGTGTCGAAGAACTGCTTGAAGCCGGCATTGGCGCCGGCAAAGTCCAGCTTGCCCAGCTTGGGATCGGGCGCGATGAACAGCGTCAGCTTTACCAGATCGGACATCTTGTAGCCCTGCTGTTCAAGCAGCGCCTTGATCTTGGTGAGCGTGCTGATCGTCTGCGTCTTGGTGTCGCCAAAGTCCTCGATCTTGGTGGCCTGCTCGCGCGGCAGGTTGGGGTCGATGGGCGAGGCCAGCTGGCCCGAGAGGAACAGGATGTCCGAGCCGGCGCTCACCTTGGCGCCATCCAGGATCAGGCTCTTGGGGTTGGAGCGGAACTTGGTGACCTGCGCTGCGGCGGGCGAGGCCATCAGCGCCAGCGCGCCCGCGGCAATCAGCAGTTTCTTGAACGACATGGACCACTCCTGTTTTTGACCCGCGCGAGGCGGTTTGCGATCTGGGGTATTCATACGATGAATGGCACCGATCAGGTTACGCAAATCGGCGTATGGGCGAGATTTGTCAGGCAGGATTTAACATTATCCGGGGCGTCTGTGTCGCAAATTTCGTTATGCGGAAAAATTCATGCATATTTGAGATAATCATATGACGATTTTTGCCGATGAGAGCTTGATGTTGATTTTAGAGGTCGCACAAAAATGTCTGGCGCCATTTTGCAATATTATAAAAAGGGCAGAAAATTGACAAAATTCCGGCTCCATTTTTCCCCTCGAATGGTTGCGGGGATCTCGTGCATGATGGCTGTTGCGGCCGGCCTTGGCGCGCTCACCTCGGCGGCGCCCTCGCGCGCGCAGGATGCGCCCGGCAACAAGACCAGCGTCGAGGCCGCCGGCGAGGGCAAGGACCTGTACGAGCAGATCTGCCAGGCCTGCCACATGCCCGACGCCAAGGGCGGCGCAGGCGCGGGCACGGGTGTGCCGGCGCTGGCGGGCAACGCCAAACTGGCCGACAAGGGCTTTGCCGTGACCACGGTCTATAACGGGCGCGGCGGCATGCCCCGCTTTGCCGGCATGCTTACCGACGCGCAGATCGCCGCAGTGCTCACCTATGTGCGCGGCCATTTCAACACCTACCCCGACCCTGTGACCGAGGCCGACGTGAAAGCGCTGGCCGGCGGTCCGATCGCCAAGTCCGACTGCAACACCTGCGTGCACTGATCCGAAAAGGAACCGACCTCAAATGCTGAACGATCTTTCGCCGCAGACCCGTCGCGCGCTGCTTTCGACCATTGGCAAGGCGGGCGGGGGCCTGGCCATGTATCAGGCGATGACCACCCTTGGCCATGCCGCCGACACCCAGTTTGCCGGCCCGCCCAAGCTGTCGGGCGCGCGGCCCGGCTCGAGCGTGCTGGTGCTGGGCGCGGGGCTGGCGGGCATGCTCTCGGCCTATGAGCTGACCAAGGCCGGCTACAAGGTGCAGATCCTGGAGTATCAGAACCGCACCGGCGGGCGGAACTGGTCGCTGCGCGGGGGCGACACCATCACCGAGATTGGCGGCGCGACGCAGAAGGTGGGCTTTGCGCCGGGCAATTACCTCAACCCCGGCCCCTGGCGCATTCCCTATCACCACCGCACCGTGCTGCACTATTGCAAGCAGTTTGGCGTCGAGCTGGAGCCCTTCGTCCAGCTCAACAACAATGCCTTCATCCACCGCCAAAAGGCGTTTGGCGGCAAGCCGCAGCGCCACCGCGAGCTGGTGGTCGACTATAACGGCCACGTTGCCGAACTGATGAGCAAGGCGCTCAACACCGGCGCGCTCGACAGTTCGGTGAGCAAGGAGGACAAGGAAAAGCTGCTCGAGGCGATGCGCGAGTGGGGCGTGCTGGGCAAGGACTTCTCGTATGGCAGCAGCCTGGCGGTTTCGGCGCTGCGCGGCTTTGATGGCGGCCGGGCGCCGGGCGGCGGCGTCAATGGCGCGCCCATCGCGTCCAAGATCAACAGCCTGTCCGACGTGCTCGACAGCCATGTGTGGACGCAGATCGGCTTTTACCTTGAGTATGTGATGCAGCAGGCCATGTTCCAGCCCAAGGGCGGCATGGGCAAGATTGGCGATGCCTTTGCCAGGCAGGTGGGCAATATCATCCGCCTGAACACCAAGGTCTCGAAGATCACGCAAGACGCCAAGGGCGTGACCGCCAGCTGGACCGACACCAAGACCGGCCAGAGCGGGCAGACCCATGCCGACTTCATGGTCTGCACCATTCCGGCCAGCGTGCTGGCGCAGATCGACATTCAGGTGTCGGATGCCAAGCAGGCCGCGATCAAGGCGCTGCCCTACAACAGCTCGGTCAAGGTCGGGCTGGAGATGAAGACCCGCTTCTGGGAGGAGAAGGACCACATCTATGGCGGTCACAGCTTCACCGATCAGGCCATCAGCCTGATCTCGTATCCCAGCAGCAATTTCTTCGGCAATGGCCCGGCGGTGCTGCTGGGCGCCTATGCCTTTGGCCTTGGCGCCTACATGCTGGCGGGCATGAGCCCCGAGCAGCGCATCGCCGCCGCGCTCAAGATGGGCGGTGTCTTCCACCCCGAGGACTATCAGGCCAATTACCTGAACGGCGTGTCGATGGCATGGAGCCGCCAGAACTGGATCATGGGCTGCTGCGCCGACTGGACCGACCAGACCCGCGCCGCCCATTATCAGGATCTGGCCTCGATCGACGGGCGCATCGTGCTGGCGGGCGAGCATGTCTCCTACTACGGCTGCTGGCAGGAGGGCGCGCTGCTCTCGGCGCTCGATGCGGTCGAGCGGCTGCACAAGCGCGCGCTTTCGGCCTGAGCCAGCGCAAACCGGCGGCTATGCGCCACATTCAAACCCGCGCCGGGCTGTCCGGCGCGGGTTTCCCGGTTATGAGGGGCCATGAACGACACATCCTCCACCTTTACGCACCGCATAGCGCAGGAAAGCGACCTGCCGGCCCTGCGCGCCATCATGGCCCGCGCGATTGGCGAATTGCAGGACGATTTCCTGACGCCAGAGCAAGTGGCCGCCAGCCAGCACGTGATGGGCCTCGACACGCAACTGGTGCGCGATGGCACCTATTTCATCGTGGAATGTGAAGGCCAGATCGCCGGCATCGGCGGGTGGAGCTATCGCTCGACGCTGTATGGGGGCGATGCCAGCATTGTCGCGCGCGAGCCCGAAGTGCTCGACCCGGCGGTGGATGCCGCGCGCATCCGCGCCATGTACACCAACCCCGATTTCAAGCGCCGGGGCGTGGGCCGCATGGTGATGGCCCTGTGCGAAGGGGCGGCGCGCGCGGCCGGCTTTGCCCGCGCCGAGTTGATGGCGACCGCCGCCGGCGTGCCGCTTTACGAGGCCTGCGGCTATGCCCCGGTGGCCGGGATGATCCACGCCGACGTTGGCGGGGTGCAGGTGCCGCTGCTGCGCATGGGCAAGGCGCTGGGCTGATTGTCGCGCCGGGTCAGTGCGTCTTTTCGAGCGCCAGCACCGACCCGGCCGAGGCCGCCACGATCAGAGCGATGGCCAGCCACTGCTGCGCCAACAGCGTTTCGCCCAGCAGCAGCCCGCCGGCAATCGCGCCCACCGCCGGCTCCAGGCTCATCAACACGCCAAAGTGGTTGGCCGGGATGCGCTTGAGCGCAATCATCTCGAGCGTATAGGGCACCGCGCTCGACATGACCGCCGCCACAAAGCCGATGGCCGCCAGCGAGGGCGTGAACATGGCTGTGCCGGCGTTATACAGGCCAATGGGCACGACGATGATGGCCGCCGTGCTCATGCCCAGCGCCACCGTTTGCGGGCCGGGCAGATGCGCGGTCCGCTTGCCAAAGATGATATACAGGCCCCAGCACACCCCCGCGCAGGCCGCAAACGCCACCCCGCCCCGGTCGAGCGCATGGCCGCCGTGGTGAATGGGCAGCAGGATGGCCAGCCCCACCGCCGCCAGCGCGGCCACAGCAAAATGCGCCGGGCGGCGCGCGTGATACAGCGAAACGCCCAGCGGCCCCATGAACTCGATCGCGATGGCCAGGCCCAGCGGAATGGTGCGCAAGGACATGTAGAAGCTGAAATTCATCAGCCCCAGCACCACGCCATAGCGCACGCAGGCCCACATATCCGTCCGTTTCAGGCGCAGCCGCCAGGGGCGGAACACCAGCAGCAGCACCAGCGCCGAAAAGCCCACGCGATAGGCCACGGTGGCCGGCGCGCCCACTTGCGGAAACAGTTGTTTTGCAAAGGAAGTGCCAATGCAAACCGACAGCACCGACCCGGCCAGCGCCAGATAGGGAAGGGCACGGGCCAGCGGCGAAGCGGGGGCATGTCTTGCAAGCGATAGCGCGGTCATGGCGCGTCTATAGCCGTGGCCAACTGGCGATGTCCGGCGATATTGGGTATGATGTGCCGTTTTCCGTCATCAGGGCCATACATATGACCAAAACCGTCGAACTCGATCAATTTGACCAGCGAATCATAGCGATCGTGCGACGCAACAATCTCGAACCGGCCCGCGCCATCGCGCAGCAGGTGGGCCTGTCAGAAAGCGCGGTGCTGCGCCGTTTGCGCCGTTTGCGCAGCGCGGGCGTGATTGTGGCCGATGTTGCGCTCATCGATCCTGCGCGGCTGGCGCCCTCGATAACCATTCACGTGCTGGTCGAGCTGAACCAGACGGGCCTGCGCCGCGAGCAGGAGTTTGCCCGCAGGCTCGCGGCGCGCAGCGAGGTGATCGCGGCGTGGAACGTGACCGGCCGCACCGATTTCCTGCTCACCGTGGCGGTGCCATCGATCGAGGCGTACCAGCGCTTTTCCGACGATGTTCTGGCCTCGGACGAGAATGTGCGCGGGTTTGAAACGCTGGTCAGCCTGCGCGAGATCGTGCGCCCCGATCCGCTGCGGGCCGGGCTGCCGGTCTAGCCGGGGCATTTGCTGACCGCCTGTCGGCCAAATGCACAAAGCGGCAATAGGATTGCACCTTGTGTCATACGCTTTTGCACACAATCGGCAAAGGCGGAGAGTTCATGCAGCATTTCCTGCGCAGCGGCTTGCAGCGTATCGGCGCCTATAGGGCGTTGATCGGCTGGGGTGTGGGCTCGTTCACCTCGGCGGCGCTGGTGGGGGCAGTGGGGCTGCTGCACCTGCGCTTCATGACCGACTCGCTGGGGCTGGCGATGAGCCTGGCGGGCCTGCTGGTGGTCGTCTCCAAGGTCTACGACGCGGCGATCGACCCGCTGGTGGGCGTGCTGAGCGACCGCACGCACACGCGCTGGGGGCCGCATCGGCCCTATCTGCTGGGCGGCGCGGCGCTGGCGGGGGTGTCGCTGGTCATGCTGTTCAACGTGCCGGCGGGCCTGTCGCGTGGCGGCATCGAGCTGTGGTGCGGCGCTTCGCTGCTGGTGTTCTCCACCGCCTACACGCTTTACCGCATCCCCTATCTGGCCATTGGCCGCGCCATCACGCAGGATTTTCACGAACGCTCGCGGCTGATGACCTTCAGCGTGTATGGCTCGTCCTGCGGCACGCTGGCGGCCACTGCGGCCACGCCCTGGCTGCTGGCCTCGCTGGGCGGAGGGCGCGCGGCGCATGGCCTGCTGGCGCTGGTGCTGGCAGGGCTTGTGGCGCTGGGCGGTTTCGTCACCTTCCTGCTGATCGATGCGGGCCAACCGGGCCAGCAGCCCGCCGCCGCCGGCCATCCGCGCAGCCTGCGCGGGGCGTTTGGCGCGATTGCGGCCAACCAGCCGTTTCGCTCGCTCATCCTGTTCAAGGTGACGATGTTCGTGGGGCTGGCGCTGCATGGCGCGGCCATTCCCTATTACACGCGCCATGTCCTGCACGCCTCGGACAAGAGCCTTGGCGCGTTCTTCCTGCTGCAAACGCTGGGCATGATGCTCAGCCAGACGGGGTGGGTGCGCCTG
>DATMUT010000398.1:0-2718 GCA_035563755.1 Novosphingobium sp. | reverse complement strand
GTAAAGCGGGATCGTGGTCGCACCGAGCAAGCCGATCTCCTCCGAGGTCAGTTGCTGGTTGCCCTGGATGCGCCCGGCGATGTCGATCAACAGGTTGTAGACGCGGGTCTTGAGCGCATTGCTGGTGCTGACCGACAGGCTGGTCTGCGTGGGGTTTAGGCACTTGTCGGTGGTGTCGCAGGCATAGACATTGGCGCTGTTGCCGCCATCGAGCAGCGCGGTGATTAGCGCGGGATCGCCTTGGCCGAGAAACTTGAAAGTGGGGCCTTGGGAGTCGCTGGAGCCGGGCTGGTAGATCACCGTGCCGACAAGGCTCATCAGGTATTGTTTGAAGTCGGTGTCGAAGCTCGGGTATTTCTGGCTCAGCATCGACCAGGTGTAATTGTAGGGGCCAGCAGGGATCGTGCTGTCCGAATTGCCCTTGATGGTCGAGGATTGGCTGCCGCCGGTGCCGCAGCCCTGTTCGGATGAGGCCCAGTCCGAGAAGACGCCCTGGCTGTTGCCGATGATCTTGCAGAACTGGCTGTCGCGCGCGCCGACCATGCCTGCGAGCCCTGCTGCCACCTGTTGCCCCGCCTGACAGGCATCGAGGCTGTGCTGGGTGAATTGCTGCACTTTCTGCATCATCTTCTCGATCGAGGTGCCGATCTGTGAGGAGATGGCGTTGATCGCGAGGTCGAAAACGAAGGCGAGCGCACCATTGGCTGCGGCCTTCATGGCGGCGACGATCTGGTCGGTGTTGATGAACGAGAAGCCGCCGGTAAAAATGTCGATGCCGCCGCAGCCAGCCTTGACGCTCGGCATCTGGAGCGAGCCCAACTGGTAGGTCGTTTGCGCCGGAAAGCGGACCCAGAGATTGCCGCCCGAGTAATAGCCGCCCTGCTGGCCATTGTAGGCGACAGGGCCAGTGGCATTGGCCGCCCCGCCGAGGTTGGAGAAAAACGAATTGAGTTGGCCGTTCACGTCGGCCTCAGCCGTTTGGACGCAGAGCAGATTGCCCAGCGCCAGCACAGCGAGGAAGCGGGCCAGCCAATGGCGGATAACATGGGGCCAGCGCATCAGAAGTCGCTCCCCGGCTTGACGCTGGTCAGATAGAAGATGCGTTGCAGCACCTCATCCTCGGCCATGATGCCATAGCCGATGGGGATCGGCTTTTTGAGGTAAGTGTCGAAGAGTACGAGGGCCGGAACCTGGCCGCCTTCAAGGCCCATCTTCTCATACTGGCCCTGGTTCACGACATAGCGCGGAAAGGCGGGCGTCGGGCCGCCGTCCATCGAGACCGGCAGAACCGAGAGGTGGTATTTGTCCGAGAGCGAGCGGACGATGGGGGAGAAGACCTCACACGCCCCGCAGCTTGAGGAGTAAAAGAAGAACAGGCCGTAGCGTTCCGACAGCGAGGCAATGACGGCCTCCCGGTCAGTCTTGCGCTGAGCAAGCCAAGCGGTCTTGCCCAGCGTGCTGACCGGCCGCTGAAGCGTGTAGTCGAGATCGGGGTGCTGCCAGATCGCGCGTTCCCACACATCGGCGAAGGTCGAGGCGCGGTCGAGCTGTTCGCGCTGATAGCGGACATAGGCAATGATGTTGTCCGAGGTCGGCTCGAGGATGGCCTTCGCCTTCAGCTCCTCAAGCCGCGCGCCGATCTTGTCGAGTTGCTGGCGGTAGCTGGGCGATGCGGCACTGGCGGTGGCGCTGGGGTCGGCAGGCTTCGCCTTGTGGCGCTCGCAATAGAACCAGGTGCCGAGTTTTCGCTCGCCGCAATAGAAAGGATCGCCGGTCACTGTGGAAGTGTCCACATGTTCACCTGTGGCGCTGTCCACTTGTCCACCCGTGGATGAGTCCACAACCTCACGGTTGGACATGTCCTCTTGTTCCAGCGCGCTGCTGGCCGGAGGGGTTCCCGAGGCCATCAGCGGGCTTGCGGTGACGAGGCTTGCGCTGGTCAGCAAAGCGATCAGCATGGCGGCGATAGGGTGTGAGGCTTGGCGCATGGCGTCAGGATCCTTGACCATGGGTTTGATAGTAGGCTTGGACCTTCTGCTGGATTTGGGCCGAGGTCTGGAGCGAGACGGGCAGCGAGACGGCGCTGGTGAAGTCGGCAAAGACCTCGGCAAAATCCATCTTGGACAGGTCGAGCTTGGAGAACTGGTCGACGGTGAAGCCCGCGCAGGTCGGCGATTGCGGGCTGCCAAAATCCAACCCCAATTGCGCGCGGCCCTGTTCCTGGATCACGCGGGCGAGTTTGGACTGGTAGCAGCAGTAGCTCTTGCGCATCGTGGTGCAGACGAAGAGCGCCTTTTCCGAGCAATACTCACCGACATAGTGGCACAGGCCCATGCGGTCCTTGACGTCGAGTTGCATCTCCTCGCCCGAGCACATGAAGAGCGGCAGGAACTGGGTCACAAGGCCAAGCAGCATGGCAGGATTGCCTGAGGCGAGCCCGATCGCGGCCGAGGCCGCCGCTGCGCCGGTCAGCAGGCCAGAGACCTTGCCCGCGCAGCAATTGACGAGGCCGAAGAGCGGCTTGTGGCAGCCGGTGGCATCGCCATCGAAGATCGTCAGCTTGTTGGCGTCGAACTGCTGGTTGGCATCCTTCATGGCGTTCATGGCCACGAGCGCATTGGCCAGATCAGGGGCTGGCGAGGTCGGAAGCTGGGTGCAACTCCCGTCGATGCAATAGACATCGCCGCTGCAGGAATAGGCTTGGCTTGTCTGCGTTGT
>DATMUT010000397.1:0-4647 GCA_035563755.1 Novosphingobium sp. | reverse complement strand
CGCAAACGGGTTCAAATGGCGTTCAGCAGGTGGATGCCATCTGTTCACAGGTGTTGCCAAGCTGGCGAATCCCCGCCAACTAGCGCAGTCAATGATGGCGCGCCCGCCATGCCACGGCTCCCTCGCCGGCGGCAGGGGCGGGGCATAGAGGAGACGAAGTTGATGATCCGCACCCGCTCGGCCGCCAAGGGCCGGTTCCTCCCTGACCTGAAGGCTTCGGGGCTGTCCGGCGCGGCGATGGCCGCCGCGATGATGGTGGGCCTTGGTGGCGGCGCGCTGCTCTCGGCAACGCCTGCCATGGCTGCTGCTCAGCCGTCCTATTCGAAGGGTTTCGTGGCCGTTGCCGGCCCGCTGCAGAAAGCGATCGAGGACGCCAAGAAGAACCCGGGCGATGCTGCCGGCATGGCTGCCCTCAAGGCCAAGCTGGATGCTGCCATCGCCGCCTCGACCAGCGCGGACGACAAGTTCGCCGTGGGCAACATGGCCGTGCAGATCGGCGGCATGTCGCAGGACCCGGCCGTGCAGCGCAAGGGCGTGAAGCTGATGCTGGAAAGCGGCAAGGCTGATCCGGCCCTGGCGCCCAAGCTGCACTTCTATGCCGGCCAGTTCGCCTTCCAGGGCAAGGAATATGCCGAGGCCCGCACCGAGTTCCAGGCCGCTCTGGCGCAGGGCTACAAGGACCCCGAGGCGCAGGTGCTGATCGCCGAGACCTATTTCCAGGACCACCAGGACGCGCAGGGTCTGGCCGAGCTGCAGAAGGCGATTGCCGACACCAAGGCCGCCGGCGGCACTGTGCCCGAGAGCTGGTATCGCCGCGCGCTTGGCGCCACCTTCGGCGCCAAGCAGTACGAGGCTGCCGCTGCCGTCAGCGCCGAGCTGGTGAAGGCCTATCCGACCAAGCAGAACTGGTCGGCCGCCATTGCCGTGGTGCGCGATCTGGGCCGCCTGCCTTCGCAGGACACCATCGACCTGATGCGCCTGATGGCCCGCACCGACAGCTTTGCCGAAGAGCGTGACTACATCGAGTTCGTGCAGAGCGCCGATGCCCGCCGCAACCCGGGCGAGGTGAAGACGATCATCGACCGCGGCGTTGCCGCCAAGATGGTTGACCCCAGCAAGCAGTTCTTTGCTGACGCGCTCAAGATCGCCTCGGCTCGTATCGCTGCCGACAAGGCCTCGCTGCCTGGCCTCGAGAAGGACGCGCGCGCGCCAGCGGCCAATGCGGCTACCGTCTCGGGCGCTGCCGACGCCTTCCTGAGCTATGACCAGAGCGCCAAGGCGGTCGAGCTGTACAAGCTGGCCCTCTCGAAGCCGGGCGTGGACAAGAATGTTGCGCTGACCCGTCTGGGCATCGCGCAGGTCGACACGGGCGACTACGCCGGCGCTCAGGCCAGCTTTGGCCAGGTTGATGGCGTGCGCAAGCCGATGGCCGTGCTGTGGGGCGTGTATGCCGGTCAGAAGGGCGGCGCCAAGTAAGGCGTTCCTGCAAGACTGCGACAAGAGGGCGGCGGGGCAACCTGCCGCCCTTTTTCGTGGGCGGGGCGCTGCGGGCGCGGCTGATGCCTTAACGCTTGCCGCAAGGCGGGCACGGGCTGGCCTTTAACTCAATCAATGTGGTTGAGATTTGACCGCAAATGCGCCATCGTCTGCGCCATGCCCGACGCCATTCACGACCAGACCGTAACAAGCCAGCCCCTGTCAGACGACCCGTCCGACCTGCCGATCGCCGTGGTGGGCGCGGGGTTTTCGGGAACTTTGCTGGCGGTCAATCTGGCCCGGCGCGGCGCGCGCGTGGTGCTGGTCGAGCGCGATCACCGCCGTTTGGCCCGCGGCCTCGCCTTTGGCACCAGCGAGCCGGATCACCTGCTCAATGTGCGCGCTTCGAACATGAGTGCCTACCCCGAGGATCCGGGGCATTTCCTGCGCTGGATGGGCTATGCCGGCACGGCGCAGGTCAACCGCTTCGTGCCGCGCCTGACCTATGGCTATTACCTGCGCGAGCAATTGCTGGACCTGCTGGCCAGTGCGCCCGGCCGCATCGCGGTTAAGCAGCAGGAGGCGGTGGGCATTGGGCAGCTGGATGGCGCCGCTGTGCTCCATCTCGACAGCGGCGAGACGATCAGGTGCAAGGCGGTGGTGCTGGCGCTGGGCAATCTGGCGCCGGCGGGGCTGCCGGTGCTGGGCGGTATCGCGCCTCCGGTGCTCATCGATAATCCGTGGTCGGCGCAAGTGGCGGCCAATCTGGACGGGGCCGAACATGTGTTGCTGGTCGGCACGGGGCTGACGGCGGTGGATGTGGTGCTCAGCCTTGACCGGGCGGGCTATCGCGGGCGGATCACCGCCCTGTCGCGCCGGGGGCTGGCGCCTCATGCTCATGCGGCACAAGGGCCTGCGCCCGGCCATGTGCCCCGGCCCGAGGTGCGCGGTTCCTGGCTGCTGCGCCATGTGCGCCAGCGCGCGGCGCAGGTAGGCTGGCGTGAGGCGGTCGACGAGCTGCGCCCTCACACGCAAAGCCTGTGGCGGCTGCACGATACCGCCGCGCAGGCCCGTTTCCTGCGGCATTTGCGGCCCTGGTGGGATATTCATCGCCATCGTCTGGCCCCACCCGTGGCCGAGCGCATCGCCACATTGCGCGCGCAAGGCAGGCTGAGGGTGCAGGCCGGGCGCTTGCTGGCCGTGCAGATGCGCGAGGGCCGCGCCGAAGTCACATGGCGCCCGCGCGGTGGGCACGAGGCCCGGCAAATGAGCGCCGACCGCATCATCATTTGCACCGGGCCAGAGGGCGATCTGCGTCGCTGCGATCATCCGCTTCTGTCGACCTTGCTGGCGCAGGGGCACGTGCGCGGCGATGCCCACCAACTGGGCCTCGACGTCGATCGCAACGGCCGGGTCATCAACCGCGACGGCGTCCCTCAGGAACAGTTATATGCGGTGGGGCCAATCACCAAGGGCGAGGCGTGGGAGGTTATCGCGGTGCCCGACATCAGGCGCCAAGTGTGGGAACTGGCCCGCTACCTCACCCATTCGCATTGGGTCGGCGGCGAGGGGCTGTAACCACGCCTCGCCGCTGCGGGGTCATGGTTTGGCAGGCGTTTCGGCGGGCTTGGCGGGGTCGGCCGGCTTGGGCGCTTCGGCTTGCGGCGCGCCCTTGCGCGGGCGGTGATAGTGCAGGCCCTCGATCTCGAGGCGGCGGCGCAGCAGATAGTCCTCGCGCATGATCGTGTAGGGGTTGCTGCTTTCGCGCGCGCGGTTGATCCGGTCGTTGTTCTGCAAACGCCGGTCCATCGCGCCGAACACAAGGGCAGGGAACACATAGACCGGATTGCGCACCACCTTGCCCAGCGCCAGCGGCATGATCGACCGGTCGAGGATATTGCCCGCCAGATCGCGGATGGTGGTTGGCCCGACCAGCGGCAGGAACAGATAAGGCCCGGTCTTGACGCCGTAGAAGCCCATCGTATCGGCAAAGCCATTGGGCCGGCGCGGCAGGTGGAACGGCTTGCGCTTGGCGATGTCGAACAGGCCGCCAACGCCAAGCGTGGTGTTGATGACCAGGCGCGCCACGGTTTCGGCGCTTTTGCCCACGCGGTGCTGCAACAGGAAATTGGCCGCGATATAGGGCTCGCGCAGGTTGTGCACCATATTGTGGATGCCATCGCGCAGGGGTTCGGGCACGATATGTTCGTAGCCGCGCGCCATGGGGGCAACGACAACCTTGTCAACCGCCTGCACGCCGGCAAAGGATACGGCATTCACTCTCTCGAGCGGGTCGTATTTTACATGCAGCGGCGCTGAAACGGTGATGTTGTGTTCCGGTTCGTCCGAAGGTTCTGCAGCAGGCTGGGCCGGCGCGGGCGGTTGGCCGGCAGGCGCGGCCTCAGCCGGCACGACACCTGCCGGTGGCTGGTTGGGTGTGTTGGCCTGAACCTGCAGGCAGGCATCCACGCAAACTGAACCGTTATTTTGCGCATTGGCCTGGGGTGCTGTAAGCGCAACACCCAGCAATGCCGATACACCGATACCTGTAACCATCTATTCCGAACGCCCCCCGGCGCAATCGACAAACCGGGACATGGACAGACCCGGGCGCAGACCCACAATTGTCGCCAATTGTAGCGGATTGCGGCGGGACGCCTAGGGCCTTTTCCACAGCTACCATCGGGGAAATTCCCGATTTGGGCGCGGCTTATCGCTTTTTTAGGCTTCGCCCGGCCGGCAGCAGGCGCGTTTTGCATGCGGTCGGCCTTTTCCTGGCCGCGTTACAAGCCGGGTATTGTGCAATCAAATAGTTGATAAAAAGGCTTAAAAGCGGTTTTTGTTTCACCCAGTGAAACACTTGGCTGCGCGCAAAAAAGTAACTTGCTACTAAAAATGCAGATTAGTAGCTTGCGTCCAACGAATCCGAAAAAACATAAAGGAAGAGGTATGAGGAAGGCGCATCGCGGCCTGCTTTGCGGCAGGATCGTATCGGCCTTGGCTTTGGCCTGGGCTTCGAACACGGCATATGCTCAACAGGCTGCGGCGCCGCCGCAAAACGCGCCTGCCCCTGCCGATGAGGCCGAGGATCCGGCCAAACCCATCGTCGTGACCGGCTCGCGCATTGCCACCGGCTTTGATGCGCCAACCCCCGTTTCGGTGCTGAGCGCC
>DATMUT010000396.1:0-3645 GCA_035563755.1 Novosphingobium sp. | reverse complement strand
GGGGCGGTCTATATTATTCTGAAACGGGGCAGATAGGGGGCTGCGGGGGAACCGGTCCCTCGCAGCCCCTGTGTAGCCTTCAGGCCGCTTCCGTCTCGCGCACCGGGGCGGGCGTGCGGATCAGGTGATCAAAGGCCGAGAGCGCCGCAGTCGCGCCCGCGCCCATGGCGATGACGATCTGCTTGTAAGGCACGGTCGTGCAGTCGCCAGCGGCGTACACGCCCGGCACATTGGTGGCGCCGCGCGCGTCGATCTCGATCTCGCCGCGCGGCGACAGCGCCAGCGTGCCCTTCAGCCATTCGGTGTTGGGCACCAGGCCGATCTGCACGAAGATGCCTTCCAGCTCGACCTCGTGCGTTTCCTCGCTGGCGCGGTCCTTGTAGGTCAGGCCCGAGACCTTCGCGCCATCGCCCAGCACCTGCGTGGTCAGCGCATTGGTGATGATGCGCACATTGGGCAGCGAGCGCAGCTTGTCCTGCAGCACCGCATCGGCGCGCAGCACCGTGTCGAACTCGACGAGCGTAACATGGGCGACGATGCCGGCCAGATCGATCGCCGCCTCGACGCCGCTGTTGCCCCCGCCGATCACCGCCACGCGCTTGCCCTTGAACAGCGGGCCGTCGCAGTGCGGGCAATAGGCCACGCCCTTGTTGGCGTATTCCTTCTCGCCCGGCACGTTCATGTTGCGCCAGCGCGCGCCGGTCGACAGGATGACCGTGCGGGCCTTGAGGCTGGCGCCATTGGCCAACACGACCTCATGGTAGCCGCCCTCGGCCCCTGCCGGCACCAGCTTTTCGGCGTGGGCCAGGTTCATGATGTCGACCTCGTAGTCCTTCACATGCGTCTCGAGCGCGGCGACCAGCTTGGGCCCTTCGGTGTGCGAGACCGAGATGAAGTTCTCGATGCCCATCGTGTCGAGCACCTGCCCGCCGAAGCGTTCGGCCGCAACGCCGGTGCGAATGCCCTTGCGCGCGGTGTAGATGGCAGCCGCCGCGCCGGCCGGGCCGCCGCCCACCACCAGCACCTCGAAAGGTTCCTTGGCGGCAATGGCAGCAGCGGCCTTGGCATCGGCGTCCACATCCAGCTCGGCCACGATCTCCTCGAGCGTCTTCTTGCCCGAGAGCCACATCTTGCCGTCCTTGAACACGGCCGGCACCGCCATCACGCCGCGCTCGTCCACCTCGGCCTGATAGGTGCCGCCCTCGATGAGGGTCACCTTGTAGCCGGGGTTGTTGAGCGCGATGAGGGTGAGGGCCTGCACCACATCGGGGCAGTTGTGGCAGGTGAGCGAGAAATACATCTCGAACGTATTGCCGCCGGGCAGGGCGCGGATCGCCTCCAGCGTCTCGTCGGCCACCTTGGGCGGATGGCCGCCGGCCCACAGCAGCGCCAGCACCAGCGAGGTGAACTCGTGCCCCATGGGCAGGCCGGCAAAGCGCACCGTGGCAGCCGGGTTGCTGGCCCGCGTGATGGCGAAAGAGGGGCGGCGCGCATCGGTGCCGTCAAAGCGCGCGCTGACTTTGTCGGACAGGGCGGCGATGGCCTCGATCAGCTCGCGGGTCTGGGCGGATTTGGCATCGTCGCCAAGGCTGGCGACGAGCTCGATCGGCTCGCGCAGCATGGCGAGGTACTGTTTGAGCTGGGCGGTCAGGTTGGCGTCGAGCATGGGTCTGGTCCTTCGGATTTATCAAGGGGTTTCGAGATTTAGAAGCAGGGGGTGTTGCACCCCCTGCACCCCCGGAACGTCTTCCGGCGAGAGGGGAATTCTTTGGGCTTCGTCGCGTACAAAGGCCCTGCTGCTAAGCAGCCTTAATTGCCTGCGGCGCGGTGAGGTCGGGCGCTACGGCGCCGCACGAGCCTGCTTTGCGTCGGGAGACAGATCGGGAGCGCGAGGGGGTAACCCCCTCGCACCTACCCTTACTTCAAAATCAAATCTTGCCGACCAGATCGATCGAGGGAGCCAGCGTCTCGGCGCCTTCTTCCCACTTGGCCGGGCACACCTGGCCGGGGTGCTCGCGCCAGTACTTGGCGGCCTTGATCTTGCGGACCAGCTCGGCAGCGTTGCGGCCAACGCCCTCGGGGGTCACTTCGACCAGCTGCACAACGCCGTCCGGATCGGTCACGAAGGTGCCGCGGTCGGCCAGGCCTACGCCATCGCGCAGGTTGTTGAACTGCTTGGTCAGGTCATGGTTCTGGTCGCCAACCAGGAAGTACTCGATCTTGCCGATGGCGGGCGAGGTGTCGGCCCATGCCTTGTGGCTGAAGTGGGTGTCGGTCGACACGCCATACACTTCCACGCCCAGCGCCTTGAGGCCGGCATATTCGTTCTGGAGGTCTTCCAGCTCGGTCGGGCACACGAAGGTGAAGTCGGCGGGGTAGAAGAAGAACACCGACCACTTGCCCTTGATGTCGGCTTCGGTCACGTCAACAAAGGCGCCAGCCTTGTAGGCGGTGGCGGTGAAAGGCTGGATCGAATAGCCGATAAGCGACATGAAAAAGCTCCTCTTTGGTGCTTGGTTGAATGCGTCGGCGCCTGAGATAGGCATCGGGCATGACAAAGCGAAGTGCGCTTTTCCGATTAATCACATTGAAGATGCTGATAAGTGCGTTTTGATCGGGTCAGGCGATCATACAGCGGGGCGGGCCGAAGCCTGCGCCCCGTTGCACAGTCGCGCCCTTAACGCCCCGTCTGCGCGCGGTGCAGCAGCCGGTGATCGGCCAGCACCAGCGCCATCATCGCCTCGACCACGGGCACGCCGCGAATGCCGACGCAAGGGTCGTGGCGGCCCTTGGTGAACAGTTCGGTGGCCTCGATATGGCCCTCGGCATCGGGGCGGGTGATGGTGGGCACCGGGATCAGGATCGAGCTGGTCGGCTTGAAGGCGACGCGCACCACCACCGGCTGCCCGGTGCTGATGCCGCCCGCGATGCCGCCGGCATGGTTGGCCTCGAACACAGGCAGGCCGTCGTTGCCGGGGCGCATGGGGTCGGCGTTTTCCTCGCCGCGCAGGCGGGCGGCGGCAAAGCCATCACCGATCTCGACGCCCTTGACCGCGTTGATGCCCATCATCGCCGCTGCCAGATCGGCGTCGAGCTTGGCATACAGAGGCGCGCCCCAGCCGGCCGGAACGCCCGTGGCCACGCATTCCACCACCGCGCCGATGGACGAACCCGACTTGCGGGCCGAATCGACAATGCCTTCCCAGCGCTGGGCCGCGGCGGCATCGGGGCAGAAGAACGGGTTCTGGCCGATCTGGCTTGCGTCGAAATGCGCCGGGTCGATGGCATCGTCGCCAATCTGCGTCACATAGGCGCAGATCGCCACATCGGGGATGACCAGCCGCGCCACGCCGCCCGCCGCCACGCGCGCCGCCGTTTCGCGCGCGCTCGACCGGCCGCCGCCGCGATAGTCGCGCAGGCCGTATTTGGCGTCATAGGCATAGTCGGCATGGCCGGGGCGGTACGATTTGGCGACCTCGGAATAGTCCTTGGAGCGCTGGTCGGTGTTCTCGATCATCAGGCTGATCGGCGTGCCGGTGGTCCGCCCCTCGAACACGCCCGACAGGATACGAACCTGGTCAGGCTCGTTGCGCTGGGTGGTGAAGCGGTTCTGCCCCGGACGGCGCGCGTCGAGGAAAGGCTGGA
>DATMUT010000395.1:0-2817 GCA_035563755.1 Novosphingobium sp. | reverse complement strand
CGGGGCCAACCCCAATATCGCCGCGCGGCAGGTGCCGCTCAACATCCGCTTTGCCGTGCCGGGCGGGGCTGCCACCCTGTTCGAACCGGGCAGCGAGGGCACCTTGTGGTGGGTGCCCTATGACGACACGGCGCGCGGGCGCGGGCGCCACGGCCTGCTCGACCGGTGCACGGCCACGCATACCTGCCCGCTGGTGATGGAAACCTTCGGCTCGGCCGAGTTGTGGGGCCTGCGCCTGTCGCCCGCGCTGGTGGGCACCGATGCGCGCGCCGATGTGCCCCTGCCGGCGGGCGTGCGGCGCTATTACTTCCCCGGCGTCACCCATGGCGGGTCGGTCGTGGGCGGCATCTCGCTCGATGGCGACAAGCCCTGGCCGGGGGCGCCGACCTGCGTGCTGCCCAACAACCCCAACCCGTCGCTGCCCACCATGCGCGCGCTGCTCAAACGGCTGGTGGTGTGGGTGAAGGATGGCACGCCGCCCCCGCCCAGCCAGTATCCCACGCTGGCCCATGGCGATCTGGTGGCGCCCACGGCGCGAGCGATGGGCTGGCCCGCCATCCCCGGCGCGCCCGTGCCCGATGGCAAGATCAACGCCTTCCTCGACTATGATTTTGGCCCCGGCTTTGCCTATGCCGACCTCTCGGGCGTGATCGAGCGGCAGCCGCCGGCCATTCGCGGCCCCCTTCCCTCGCTGGTGCCGCGCGTGGATGGCGATGGCAATGAGCTGGGCGGCGGCGTGCCCTCGGTGCAGCATCTGGTGCCGCTGGGCACGTATCTGGGGTGGAATGTGCTGGCGCGCGGCTATGGCGCGGGGGGCAATTGCGGCTTTGCCGGCGGCTTCATCCCCTTTGCCCGCACCCGCGCCGAACGCTTGGCCAAGGGCGACCCGCGCCCCTCGCTGCAGGAGCGCTATGGCAGCCACGAGGGCTTTGTCGCCAAAGTGCGTGCGGTAGCAGCGCGGCGCGTGCGCGAGGGATGGCTGCTGCCCGACGATGCCGCCCGCCTGGTGGCCGAGGCGCAGGCCAGCACCGTGCTGGCCGCGCCCTGAGCGGCATCACGCGATCTGCTGCGGCCTTTGGCTGCCGAATTCGACGGCGTTGATGCGGTCGCGCCCTTGCGACTTGCTTTCATAGAGCTGGCGGTCGGCCTGCGAGATCCATTCATTGGCGCCGCTGCCCGGAATGCAGCGCGCGCTGGCAATGCCGATGCTCACGGTCACGAAATGGCTGATGGCCGAACCTTTGTGCGGAATGTTGAGCGACTGGATCTGCAGGCGGATTTCCTGCGCGACCCACATGGCCTCTTGCGGGCTGGTGCCGGGCAGGACGCAGGCAAATTCCTCGCCGCCATAGCGCGCCGACAGGTCGGCCGCGCGCCGCACCGCCCGGTTGAGCGCCGCCGCCACCATGACAATGCAGCGATCGCCCGCGGGGTGCCCGTACAGGTCGTTGAACTGCTTGAAGAAATCGATGTCGAGCATGATGACCGACAGCCATTCCTCGTTGCGCGCCAGCCGCGAGGTCTCCTTCTCGAGCGTCTGCTCGAGATGACGGCGGTTGCTCAGCCCCGTCAGCGCATCGGTCACGGCCATTTCGGCCAGCCGGTCGCGCAGTTGCTTCAGCTCGATGTGATTGCTCACCCGCGCGTGCAGGATCGTGGGCTGAATGGGCTTGGTCACATAGTCGATCGCGCCCAGCGAGAGGCCGTTCATCTCGTCGGCCGTATCGCCAAGGCCGGTCGTGAAGATGACCGGGATGTCGGCCAACAGCGCATCCTGCTTGAGCTGGCGGCACACCTCGAACCCGTCGATACCCGGCATCAGCACGTCGAGCAGGATGAGATCGGGCTGGACATCGCGGGCAATGGTCAGCGCCTGCGTGCCGTTGGTGGCAAAACAGACTTCATAATCATCCTCGAGCACAGCATTCATGATCTCGATGTTCGAGATCTCGTCATCGACGATCAGCACGGTTCCCTTTTTCACGGGGCGGTTCCTTCAGGCTGGGCCAGCGGCGCGCTTGCAGGGGCGTCGCCCTCGTCCAGCACGGCCAGCGCCGTTTCGTAATCCAGCGCCTCGATCGCGCGGTGCAGGCGGTGCTGCGCGCGATCCTCGGGCGAGAGGCCCAGCGCGTCGGCATAGGCGGCAAAGGCGCTGCGGGCGCCAAGGCTGCGCCGGCGCAGCAGGTCGCGCAGCCGCTCGGCAGCGGCGGCAACCAGCGCCGGATCATGCGCGGCCTGCGCCCCCACTTTGGCGCCCGCGCCCGCATTGGCCAACCCGCGCGCGACCTTCAGCGCCGGGCCAATCTCTTCTTCCAGATCGTTGATGGCGGCCAGGGCGCCGGCCACCTCGTCCTCGGCCAGGGCGCGTTCTATGCCGGCGGCAATGGCCTGCACCGCGATCAGCTCGAGCGAGCCTGCCACGCCCTTGAGCGAGTGGGCCACACGCCGGGCATCGGGCACCAGCCCGGCCGCGATACGCCCGCGCAGATCGGCGCAAACATCGCCATATTGCTCGCCAAAGCTGACGATCAGTTTGCGCAGCAGCGGCGCCTTGCCATTCACCCGCACAAGCGCCGCGGCAATGTTGAAAGGCGGCAACGTATCGGGCAACTGGCGGGGCGCCAGATCCTCTGCCGCATCGACAGGGGCAATGGCCGGTGACACGCCGGCAGACCCTGCATCCGCCATTGGCGCCACCAGCCAGCGGTTGAGCACCCGCACCAGCAGTTGCGGATCAACCGGCTTGGCGATGTGGTCGTTCATGCCCGCATCCAGACAGCGCCGCTTTTCCTCCTCATAGGCATGGGCGGTCATGGC
>DATMUT010000394.1:0-7428 GCA_035563755.1 Novosphingobium sp. | reverse complement strand
GCGCGGCAGGACCTTGTCCACCCAGCGGCGCGTCGCCCGTTGCAGCGGGATCTCGACCAGCTTGTAGAACACCACCGACAGGGCCACCGCCAAGACCGTAACGCCGGCCATCGCGGGTAACAGCGCCATGGGCGCGGACGCCGCGTCGCGCAGGGCGATGACCTGATTGATCATGGGCTGATGCAGCAAGTATAGCGCGAAAGAGGCATCGCCCAGCAACACCAGCCACCTGCTGCCCGCCAGCCAGGCCGAAATCGCGCCCCGCCCGCTGGCAAACACCCACAGCAGCAATGCCATGACCGGCATGAGGCCCAACTGCTTCTGCCAGATTTCGGGTATGCCCAGCGCAGGCATGCCCACCATCGCCGCCAGCAGCACAACCACCGAGCCGGCCTCGACCGCTGTGGCCATGCCCCGCCCGCAGCCAAGCCGCGGCAGGCGATAGAGCAACATCCCGCAGACGAATTCGACAAGCCGCGTGACCGGCAGGATATAGACCAGCCAATGGGTCAGCGTTTGCTGCTCGCCGTTCATCAATTCGGCGCGGCCGTGGCCTTGCAACCACACCACCATCGCCATATCGGCCAGCAGCATGACCCCCGCCAGCAGCAGCAGCCTGCGCCCCGACAGAAACGCGAGGCCCGCAAAACAGGTGTAGAAAAACGCCTCGTCCGACAGGCTCCACGAAGGGCCGACGAGGCTGAAATACCATTTGCTGTCGGGCACCCAGCTTTGCAGCAGGGCCCAGTTGGTCAGCACGCGCGGCAACGCCCCCCACCCCACGCTGAGCAACACCGCCAGACCGCTGGGCAGCGCCAGAACCCAGTGCACCGGGGCAATGCGGGCAATACGCAAAGCCAGATACTTGCGCCGGCTGATCGCACCCGAAGTCAGCCTGCGCTGATAGGTGTGCGCCAGAATGAAGCCCGAGAGCATGAAGAAGAACGACACGCCCACAAAGCCCTGCGTGAACAGCGTCTGGGCCAGCGGCTGGATCGGGTTTGCCTCTTCGGCCAGCGGCCACAGATGCGACGAGAGCACCCCCATGGCCGCCAGAAACCGCAGCGCGGTCAGCTGATCAAGCCTGGGGGCGCCGGCGGCAACGGTGCCGCCGGGCTGCTGTTCGGGCAATGCAGGGCGCGGCAAAGGGGCGTTCACGCCGGAACGGCTTGCGCCACCATATCGTCGTGACGGCGCCCGATTGCCGCCCAGATCTGTGCGCCGGTATCGGTGCCGTTAAACCGGTCGATGGCGACAATGCCGGTCGGGCTGGTCACGTTGATCTCGGTCAGCCAGTGGCCGCCGATCACATCGATGCCCACGAACAGCAGGCCGCGCCGACGCAATTCGGGCGCCAGCGCCTCGCAAATCTCGACCTCGCGGTCGGTCAGTTCGGTCGCCTCGGCGCTGCCGCCCACGGCCAGATTGCTGCGGAACTCGCCCTCGCCCGGGCGGCGATTGATGGCGCCTGCCACCTCGCCGTCGATCAGCACGATGCGCTTGTCGCCCTTGGCCACGTCGGGCAGGAAGGGCTGCACCATGTAGGGCTCTTTCCACATGGCCGCGAACACCTCGACCAACGCGCCAAGGTTGCTGCCGTTGGCCGGGATGCGGAACACCGCCTTGCCGCCATTGCCATGCAGCGGCTTCATCACCAGATCGCCCGGATAACCCTGCGCGACCATGCGCTGCTGGAATGCGCGCACATCCTCGATGCGGCGGGCCACCAGCGTTGGGGGCATGAACTGCGCGAAATCGAGAACGAAGACCTTTTCGGGGCAGTCGCGCACATTGGCCGGATCGTTCACCACCAGCGTGCGGCCCTTGAGCTTTTCGAGCAGGTGGGCGCCGGTGATATAGCCCAGATCGAAGGGCGGATCCTGCCGCATCAGCACCACGTCGATATCGTCGGCCAGGTCGATGCGGGCAAACTCGCCCAGCGTGTAATGCGCTTCACCTGCGGACTGCGGGCGGCGCACGGTCACGGGCGCTCCATGGGCAGTCACGCGGCCGGGGCCGTCGGGCTGGCTTTCCCAGGCCAGCGTGCCCACGTCGTAATACCACAGCTGATGGCCCAGCGCCTGCGCCGAAAGCATCAGCGCGAAGGTCGAATCGCCTGCGACGTTGATCGAGTGCAGCGGGTCCATCTGGACGGCAACGCGCAGGGTCGAAAGGCCAGAGGACATTGGGTAACTACTCCTGAAACGGCATCCAAGCATTGGCGATGTGGCGCGGGGCCTCGCCGGGCGCAAGTAGTATGACATCGATGCGCATGTCATCATTTCCTTGAGACAGGCGGGGAAAAACTATTCCGGCGGCCGCCGCCACGCGCGCCAGACGCCGCTCGTCGATGGCATCGGCAAGGTCTGCGGAGCGGGCGCGCCACTTCACCTCGACGAAGACGATGCAGCCCCCGTCGCGCGCGATGATGTCGATCTCGCCGCGCGGGGTCTTCACGCGCCGGTCGACAATCTGCCAGCCTTGCGCGGTCAGCCATGCCTCGGCCTGCGCCTCGCCGCTGCGGCCGCGCGCTTCGGCGGCGATGCGGTCTGCCTCGCGCCGCCAGTTCACCTTAGGCGCCTGCCTGCTTTATCTGCATCGCCAGCTCATACAGCGCCTTGCGATCCAGCCCGGTGGCCTTGGCCACGGCGGCGGCGGCCTGGCTGGTCTTGCTATGCACCAGTTCCGCGCGCAGCAGCGGCTCGGCATCGGCCATGCTGGCCTGTCGCGCCACAGGAGGGCCAACCATCAGCACGATCTCGCCCTTGGGCGGGTGCGCGGTGTAATGGGCGATCAGCTCCTCGGAGCTGCCCGTGCGGCATTCCTCGAACATCTTGGTCAGCTCGCGCGCCACGGCCACTTCGCGCCCCGGCAAACCCGCGCCAATCGCCGCCAGCGCATCGCACAGGCGCGGCGCCGTCTCGTAAAACACCAGCGTTGCCGGCACGCCCGCAAGCCCGGCCAGCGCATCGGCGCGCGCCTTTTCCTTGGGCGGAAGGAAACCGGCGAACAGGAAACGGTCCGTGGGCAGGCCCGACAGCGTCATCCCCATGACCGCCGCGCAAGGCCCCGGCAGGCTGGTGACGGCAATGCCCCGCTCGCGGCATTCGCGCACCATGCGATAGCCCGGATCCGAAATCAGCGGCGTGCCCGCATCCGACACCAGCGCCACCGGCTCGCTGGCCATCAACGCCAGCAGGCCTTCGCGGGCGCGCTCGTCGGCGTGGTCGTCATAGCGGATGAGGCGTTGCTTGATGCCCAGGTGTTGCATCAGCTTGCCTGTGATACGTGTATCCTCGCAGGCCACCGCCGCCACGCCTCGCAACGTCTCGATCGCGCGCAAGGTGATATCGCCAAGATTGCCAATCGGCGTGGCCACAATATACAGACCGGGAGAGAGGCGCTGTTCCATGGCATCCCCATGAACCAACGGCACTGCCCAAGGCAAGCGGGACGAGACAAACGATGATCGAATACAGGCAGATGTGGCGCGCCGCGGCGGCCGTGGCAACCAGCGCGATGCTGGCGGCCTGCGCCGTGATCCCCAAGGCGCCGGTGGTTGCCCCCCCGCCTGCCCCGCCCCCGCCGCAGGCAGCCCTGCCCACCGACACCGGGCGGCACCGCGTGGCATTGCTGGTGCCCACCAGCGGGCCCAATGCGGCAGCCGGCCAATCGCTGGCCAATGCGGCCACCATGGCGCTGATGGATCTTAACGCGACCGACCTTCGCATCACCACCTATGACACCGGCGGCGGCGCTGCTGCAGCGGCGGCCCACGCCGTGGCCGAGGGCAACCGGCTGATCCTTGGCCCCCTGCTGGGCGAGGAGGCGCATGATGTGGCTGCTGTCGCGCAGCGCTCGCACATTCCGGTCATCAGTTTCTCGAACGATGCGCAGGTGGCGGGCGATGATCTGTTTGTGATGGGCACCATTCCGGCCCAGTCGGTCGCGCGGGTGGTGCGCTATGCCCGGGCGCAGGGGGCCACGCGCTTTGCCGCGCTGGTGCCCGTGGGCGTGTATGGCGAGCGCGTGTCGAACGCGATGATTGCCGCTGTGCGCGCCAGCGGCGGGCAACTGGTGGGCATGGAAAGCTATGACCGGGCCGGCGGCACGCTGGCGGCGGCCGTGCGGCGGCTGCGCGCGCGCGGGCCGGTCGATGCGGTGCTGGTGGGCGATACGGCCCGCATGGCCGCGCAAGCGGCGCCGCTCATTCGCGTGGGCAATGCGCAGGTGCATATTCTGGGCACTGAATTGTGGAACGGCGATGCTTCGGTCGCGCGCACGCCGGCCCTGTCGGGCGCCTGGTATGCCGCGCTTTCGGACCAGCGTTTCCGCCGGTTTTCCGAGACATACAAGGGCCGATTTGGCGCTGCGCCCTATCGTATCGCCACCATGGGCTATGACAGCGTGCTGCTCTCGCTGCGCATTGCCCGCGACTGGCGGCCCGGCACGGCGTTTCCCACCGCGCGCCTGTATGACCGTGGCGGATTTCTGGGGCTTGATGGCATTTTCCGCTTCAGCTCGAACGATGTGATCGAGCGCGCGCTCGAAGTGCGCGAGGCCAAGGGCGGCGCGGTGCGCGTGGCCAGCCCGGCCCCGGCCCGCTTCGACGACTGACCTGCCCGCAACATAGCGGTACAAAACCGGCACGAGCGCCTTGCGCGCGGCGTGCCGGCCACGCTATGCATGCGCAATGTCTGACGATCTTTTCGAAACGCCGCAGGGGGCCGGGGCTGAAACGTACGACGGCTCGGCCATCGAGGTGCTCGAGGGGCTGGAGCCGGTGCGCCGGCGGCCAGGCATGTACATTGGCGGCACCGACGAGCGCGCGCTCCATCACCTTGCCGCCGAAGTGCTGGACAATGCGATGGACGAGGCCGTGGCCGGCCATGCCAACCGCATCGAGGTCACGCTGGAGGCAGAACCGGGCGCGCCGGGCCGCCTGACGATCTCGGACAATGGCCGGGGCATTCCGGTCGACGAGCACCCCAAGTTTCCGGGCAAATCCGCGCTTGAGGTGATTTTGACCACGCTGCATTCGGGCGGCAAGTTTTCAGGGAAAGCCTATGCCACCAGCGGCGGCCTGCACGGCGTGGGCGTCAGCGTGGTCAATGCGCTCTCGAGCCTGACGCGGGTCGAGGTGGCGCGAGGCAAGGAACTGTTCGCGCAGGAATTTTCGCGCGGGGTGCCCAAGGCGCCGCTGCACAAGGTGGGCGCTGCCCCCAACCGGCGCGGCACCAGCGTCACCTTTGTGCCCGACACCGAGATTTTCGGCACCGAGGCCCGGTTCAAGCCTGCCCGCCTGTTCCGGCTGGTACGGTCCAAGGCCTATCTGTTTGCCGGCGTGGAAATCCGCTGGAAATGCGCGCCAGAGCTGGCCAGCGAGGATGTGCCGGCAGAGGCTGTGTTCCAGTTTCCCGGCGGCCTGGCCGACCATCTGGCCGAGCAGATCGGCACGCGCGAATGCGTGACCACCCAGCCCTTTGCCGGCACGCAGGATTTCCCGCCCAACGAGCGCGGCGAGCAGAACGGCCGCGTCGAATGGGCCATCGCCTGGCCGGTGTGGAGCGAGGGCAGCTATAGCTGGTACTGCAACACCATTCCCACGCCCGATGGCGGCACGCACGAGCAGGGCCTGCGCGCGGCGCTGACCAAGGGCATCCGCGCCTTTGGCGACCTGGTGGGCCAGAAGAAGGCCAAGGACATCGCGCCTGAGGACATCGTCACCTGCTGCGAGGCGATGCTCTCGGTTTTCATCCGCGACCCCCAGTTCCAGAGCCAGACCAAGGACCGCCTGACCAGCCCCGAGGCCGCGCGCATGGTCGAGAACGCCATTCGCGACCACTTCGACCACTTCCTGACCGACAACATGGACCGCGGCAAGGCGCTGCTGGGCCATGTGATGGAGCGCATGGACGAGCGCCTGCGCCGCAAGGCCGAGCGCGAGATCAAGCGCAAGACCGCCACCAGCGCGCGCAAGCTGCGCCTGCCCGGCAAGCTAACCGATTGCAGCGGCGAGGGTGAGGGCGAGACCGAACTGTTCATCGTCGAAGGCGACAGCGCCGGTGGTAGCGCCAAGCAGGCGCGCGACCGCAAGACGCAGGCCATCCTGCCCATCCGCGGCAAGATTTTGAACGTGGCCAGCGCCACCAGCGACAAGATCCGTCAAAATCAGGAAATCGCCGATCTGACGCTGGCCATGGGCTGCGGCACGCGCAAGGACTGCAACCCCGACAATCTGCGTTACGACCGCATCATCATCATGACCGATGCCGACGTTGACGGGGCGCATATCGCCACGCTGCTGATGACCTTCTTCTTCCAGGAAATGCCCGAGGTGGTGAAGCGCGGGCATCTCTATCTGGCGCAGCCGCCGCTCTACCGCCTGACTGCCGGCAAGGAGAGCGCCTATGCCCGCGACGACGCGCACCGTGCCGAGCTGGAAGCGGGCAAGTTCAAGGGCAAGAAGGTCGAGGTCGCCCGGTTCAAGGGTCTGGGCGAGATGAACCCGGGTCAGTTGCGCGAAACCACCATGGCGCCGGCCTCGCGCGGGCTTTTGCGCATTACCCTGCCGCCCGAATACGAGGGCCGCGCGGCGGTGAAGGATCTGGTCGACCGGCTGATGGGCCGCAACCCCGAGCACCGCTTCCATTTCATCCAGAACCGCGCAGGCGAGATCGACCGCGACCTGATCGACGCCTGAGGCAGCGGGCAAGGGGTATCTTGCCTCATCGCGCCCGCCTCGCTAGGAAGCTGGTTTAACGCTATAACTGGAGAGGATATGACACAACGCGCCCATTTCGAGGTGCTGGATGGGCTGCGCGGTGTCGCGGCTGTTCTGGTGCTGGGCTTTCACCTGTCCGAGATCGTTTCGGGCGGTAATCCAGCGCGTAACATTTTCCCTCACGGCGCACTGGCGGTCGATTTCTTCTTTGCCTTGTCGGGCTTCGTGATCGCCCATGCCTATGACGCGCGCATGGCTCAGGGGCTTGGCTTCGGTGGCTTCCTGCTGCGCCGGGTGGTGCGGTTGCATCCGCTGGTGCCGCTGGCCACCGCCATCGGCGCGCTGGCATGGCTGTTCGGGCCGGATCAGGGGGCGGTGCCTCATATGGCGGGGCCAGGCTTTGCGCTGGCGATCGCACTGGCGCTTTTCGTCCTGCCCTACCCCACCCTTGCGGGCCGCTGGGACGACACGCATTCGCTCGACGGGCCGACATGGACGTTGCTGCAGGAATATGTCGGCTCCATCGCCTATGGGCTGGTGCTGTGGCGCGTGCCGCTGCGCTGGCTGGGCTGGTTGCTGGTGCCGGCCGGCGTGGCGCTGATTGCGGGCGGGCTGGCGCATGGCACGATTGCCTCGGGTTTTGGCTGGAGCAATTGGGAAATGGCGCCCACGAGGCTGGCATTTCCCTTTATCGCCGGCATTGC
>DATMUT010000393.1:0-5900 GCA_035563755.1 Novosphingobium sp. | reverse complement strand
CGAGCCGCACCGCCACATCGATCCGCCCTTCCACCAGATTGATGATCTCGTCGCTCATCACCAGATCCAGCTCCACACCCGGATATTCCGCCATAAAGCGCGGCAGGAACGGCGTGACATGCATCCGTGCGAAGGAAGCGGGCAGGCTGACCCGCAGCAGCCCGCGTGGCGGGCCGTCGCGTTCACGCAGGCTGCGGTTGGCTTCTTCCAGCCCTGCCAGAATGCCGACGGCCTGCGCGTAATAGGCCTCGCCCGCCGCCGTCAGCGACACGCGCCTTGTAGAGCGGTTGAGCAGGGTTGCGCCCAACTCCCCCTCCAGCGCATCGACATGGCGGGTAAAGGACGATGCTGCCTGTCCTGCACGCCTTGCAGCGGGGGCAAAGCCGCCTTCGTCCACCACCGCCACAAAGGCCTTGATCGCCGCGAACATATCCATGCGACTTCGTAGCGAAGCTGGTCGCCAACGGCCATACCCTGCGTCATGACGCCATCCCCCCCCGCGCGCTCACCGGCATCATGGAGATTGGGGGGAGGGGAGGCGCCTTATTCATTTGCACCCCATGCGCTGCCTTGCGCTATCGCGCGGCAAGGAATGCAGTAACCTCGACGATATGGGCTGGGGGCGAGGCTGATGCGGGAGCGGTCATCCAGCCGGAAGCTGCCCACTAGCACCGGCAATCGTGTAGCGCGACGCACATCACTTCTCGCTCATTGCCTCGATGTTGGCGGGATAGCGTGCGCCCTGGATAGTGATCTGTGTGCAAGCCGCCTCGATGTCCGCCAGATCCTGCACGCTCAATTCCACAGCGGCCCCGCCGATATTTTCCTGCAGACGGCACAGTTTGCGCGTGCCGGGAATGGGCACGATCCATGGATGCTGCGCCAGGATCCAGCCCAGCGCAACCTGCGCCGATGTTGCGCCTTGCCTTGCGGCTACGGCGGAAAGCAGATCGACCAGGGCCTGGTTGGCGGCACGTGCTTCGGCCGAAAAGCGTGGGATCGAATTGCGGATGTCAACGCCGGGAAATTCGGTTGCAGCATCGATCTTCCCGGTGAGGAACCCCTTGCCAAGCGGGCTGAACGGGACAAAACCGATGCCCAACTCGGCCAAAGTCGGCAGGATCTCGGCCTCGGCATGGCGCCACCACAGTGAATATTCGCTCTGCAAGGCGGTGACGGGCTGCACGGCATGCGCACGGCGGATGGTTGCCGCGCCCGCCTCGGACAGGCCGAAATGCTTGACTTTGCCCTCGGCAATCAGATCGCGGACCGTCCCTGCCACATCCTCGATCGGCACAGCGGGGTCGACGCGATGCTGGTAGAACAGGTCGATGGCATCAACCCGCAAGCGCTTCAAACTGGCTTCGGCGACGGCGCGGATGTGATCCGGCCGGCTGTTGAGCCCACCATGGCCGGTGTGCCCGGCAAATCCCATGTCGAAGCCGAATTTGGTGGCAATCACCACCTCGCCCTTGAACGGCTCCAAAGCCTCGCCCAGCAGTTCCTCGTTGGTAAAGGGGCCATAGACCTCGGCCGTATCGAAAAAGGTGACGCCCAGTTCCGCTGCCTTGCGCAGCAGCGCGACATTGTCGGCATGGTCGCCCGCCGGGCCATAATGCACGCTGCTCATGCCCATGGCGCCATAGCCGATGGCGGAAACTTCGAGACCTGAACCGTTGGCGTTGCCCAGAATGCGTTTTTGCACAGTCTCGTCCTTTATCAGTCGCGGGCCCAGATCACGCGCCAATGTTCATCGGCGCGCGTGGAGCGGATTTCGAGTGTCTTGCCGGTGATGCGAAAGCGGCGTGGCAGATCCTTGCCGACCAGATCGCGTACCAAGGATCCGGCGATGTGATAGGTGAACTGCTCCTTGCCTGTCATGCGGAAGGTGCCAAAGGTCGCCTCATAGCCGCCATGGCTGTAGGCGTTGGCGGTGCTTTCGGGCTGCATCAGTTGCAGCGCCATGTGGCCGTCCCCGGTGAAGGTGAGCAGGCCGGGGCATTCGATCTTCTGGACGGTGCCATCGGGCGCTGGCTGTTCAACCGCCACCAGATGCCACGCGCCGATCAGCGGCGCGTTGTTGGCGGCATGGGCGGACGGCGCCATGGCGAGGGCGGCGAATATGGGGGCAATCCTGCGGATCATGATCCATCCTGCGGTGAAGGAATGAACGCATCATACCTCGGCAGCCACATATCGGTCTTTCCCGATCCTGCCGCAAATTTGCCTGATCCTCTTGCAGTGCAGAAAATTTCTTGCGCCTGTGGGCATTGTGGAGTGCAAGGGGGCATGGATCGCGCACTTGCCCCACTCATCGCCGCCATCGCGGCGCACACGCCGGCAACGGGCGAAAATACCACGCTGATCGCAGGTCTGTCGCTGTATCGGCGGCGGGCGCGAACGCCGTGCTATAGCGCGATCTACGAGCCCAGCCTCAACATCTTCGCGCAAGGGCACAAGCGCATCAATCTGGGCGGGGTTGACCATGAAGGCGCAGCCGGGCGGTTTCTGATCTCCTCGGTGGATGTGCCAGTGCAAAGTCAGGTCCTGCAGGCCAGCGCGGACAAGCCGCTGCTCTCGCTCCTGCTGGCGCTCGACTTGCGGCTGTTGCGCGAAGTGCTGGCCGCCGATGGTTTGCCTGATCCTGTGGCAGGTGGTGAAAAGTTGGGCCTTGCCATGGGCGATGCTCCGGCGGGTCTGATCGATGCCGCCACGCGCCTGGTGCGGTTGCTCGATACGCCTGCCGACATCGCCTTCCTTGCCCCCTTGCTCCAGCGCGAGATCCTGTTCCGCTTGTTGCAAACCCCGCAGGCGGCCCGTTTGCGCGCGATCGCCTCGGCCAGCGACACCAGCCATCGCACCGCCCGGGCGATTGCCTGGTTGCGCCAGAATTACACTCAGCCGTTGCGGATCGAGAGCCTGGCCGAGATCGCGCGTATGGGCGTTTCCACACTGCATCACCAGTTTCGCAGCCTCACCGCGATGAGCCCGCTGCAATACCAGAAGCAACTGCGCCTTCAGGCCGCGCGGGAAAGTCTGCTGGGCGGTATGGATGCCACCAGCGCGGCCTACGGTGTGGGCTATGAAAGTGTCAGCCAGTTCAACCGCGAATACGCCCGTCTGTTTGGTCAGCCCCCTATGCGCGACATTCGGATGATGCGTGGCGATACGGACGGATTGGTTGCCTGACAACGTCAGCTTTGGCAGCGGCAAACGTATCTGTCCGAACACGGGAAAGGAGCGCCCCCGATCCGCGTTCTCTCAGTCCCGGTCGGGCGCGCCCAGGGGGAAAAAGGCACGGTAGGGTCGCGCCTCATCGACGCATCGCGCGACGGAGCGGCGCGCGAGCAGGCGAGCGCGATAGGCCTTGAGCGTGGCGTGCCGGTCTGCGATCGGATGCGCCCAGTCGGCATAGAAAAGCGCAGGCGCCGCTGCACAGTCGGCGAGGGTAAAGGCGTCCCCGCAGGCCCAGTCTCGGCCTGCCAGCGTGCTGTCCAACCAGGCGTAAATCCTGTCCAGACCGGTGCGTGCACGCTCGACGCCGTAGGGATCGCGGCGATCGTCGGGGCGCAGCGCGTTGTCGATCATCACCACCATCACGTTCATCACATAATTGTCGAACACGCGGTCCATCATGCGCACCGTGACCGCAACCTCGGGATCGGCGGGGATCAGTGCCACCGGACCGGGATGGACGGCTTCAAGATACTCGATGATCGCGGTCGCCTCGAACACCGCGGCATCGCCCTCGATCAGCAGCGGGAACTTGCCCACAGGCGATCGACGGGAAAGCTCGGCGCAATTCTCGGGGTGGTCGGGATCGATCATCCGGAACGCGAACGGCGTGTCGTTCTCGAAGAGCGCGATCTGCGCCTTCCACGTGTAGGAAGAGAAAGGGTGCCCGAACAGTTGCATGACCATGTGCCGTCCTTCATTCTAACATGCCGCTTGTGATATTACGCGTCGCCCGCCTCTCCGGTACATGCGGCTTCGATACGGGCGATGTTGATCTTGCGCATGGTCATCATGGCCTCCATCACGCGCCTGGCGGCTGCGGGATCGGGATTGGCCATTCCGGCGATCAGCGCTCGGGGCACGATCTGCCACGAAAAGCCCCACCGGTCCTTGCACCAGCCGCACATGCTTTCAGAGCCACCATTGTCGACAATCGCATGCCAGTAGCGGTCGGTCTCTGCCTGATCATCGGTGAAGACCTGAAAGCTGACCGCCTCATTGGGGCTGTACATCGGCCCCCCGTTCAGCCCGACAAACGATTGGCCCAGCAAGGTGAACTCGACGGTGAGGTCGCCGCCTCGCCGTGTCGAAGGATTGTCCGCAGGCGAAGCGTGCGCCGGGCCGACATGGGTGTCGGGGAACACGCTGGCGTAAAACTCGGCAGCTTCGCGGGCTTTGCCGTGGTCGAACCACAGGCACGTGGTCATTTTTGCCATCTTGGCTCTCCTGATAATCGGTGGGATTATTGATCGACGATGGCGCGAAAGCCGCCAAAGATCATGCGCCGCCCATCGAGTGGCATCGGCTCGCCGCTCGGCTGCATCCGTGGGTCTTCAACGACTTTTTTCATGCCTGCGTCGCGGGTCGCCTTGTCGGGCCATTCGATCCACGAGAAGACGACGATCTCGCCTTCTTGCGCCTGAACCGCGCGGTGGAAATCGGTGACTTCGCCATGCGGAACATCGTCGGCCCAACCCTCGACCACGCGCGTTGCGCCATGGTCCTTAAAGATCACCAAGGCCTTTTCGGCGAACAGGCGATAGGCATCCTCGGTGGTGGCGGCCAGAACGGGGATCAGGAATCCATCGATATAGATCATCGTCGCTCTCCTCTTTTTGCGCTCTGTCCATGCTTTGCCTACCTTGGTGTCAAGATATATCTCTCTGCATCGAGATGGGAGGCGACTCGCTTCCTGCCACGTCGGCGCATCCGCGCAGGAGTTCTGCCATACCAATATTCCCTGTGCGGTGGGTTTTGGTAAGCTCTTTGGTCATCGGAAACGGCTGCTCAGACGGCAGGAACGTCCACCATTCGGCACCGGCAGTTCCCACCCAGATCAGGTCGTTCGCATCCGCATCTATAAACGGCTGCTCAGACGGCGGTGGTCGATCGTGCTTGTCAGGCGGGCGATCGGCCAGGCGCTCACTGTCGCTGTTCGATGGCACTATGCTAAAGATAATCGCCAGGCGAGGTAATGGGCAGGCTGCGCGTGCAGTTTTCATGCCGCACACTGATACGGTGCCGGGGCTTTGATGCGGCACTTTCTTAAAATGTAATATAAAAATAAATGATAACAGTATTTTACAATTGACCTTGATCGGATGTGGCCGCCATAGAGATCGCCAGAATGCCTTTGCGACTGGCATTCGAACAGGGGGCTTAATGTCATTCGGTTATGCTTCGCCGCGTCTGGCGAAATTTCTTTGCGCCTCTGCGATCGGCGCGATGGCGCTTGGTTCTGCCCAGATCGCCTGGGCCAATTGCACCAGCACTGCAGGCACTGTGGTATGCGATGCCACGGCGCCTAATCCTTACGACAGCGCGATCGGCGGCACGAACATCACGCTGAACGCTGGCGCACAGCTGCTGGTGGACCCATACGCTGGTGCAACGGTCACCACGACCGACATCGCCCTGTATGGCGCAGGCGGCCAGTTAAATGCCCAGGCCGGCAGCGCCATCATCGACAGCTATGGCGGCATGGGCATCCTGGCGGGCGCGGGCACCACCGTCAATATGAACGGCGCGGTCACTTTGCTGAGCGGCGGCAAAGGTGTCAGCCTAGCACTACTTTGGCAGAAAAGTGATTTCGGTGCCAGACAACAGACATCTGCAATTTGGGCAGAGTAGGATCGGTGGTCGATCCAGATTATCAAGAATGGCTT
>DATMUT010000392.1:0-7971 GCA_035563755.1 Novosphingobium sp. | reverse complement strand
CCGCCATAGCCGCCGCAGCGCCGGGCATTACGCCCGAAATGGCCGCTGCCGTCTCGAAGCTGATGCGCAATCAGGACCTGGTGGCAGCGGCCCGCAAGATCGAGAATATCACCGCCTTTCGCAACACCATCGGCCTGCGCGGGCATCTCTCGACCCGCCTGCAGCCCAACCATCCCACCGACGATCCCAAGGGCGTGGCCGCCTCGATCCTCGACGGGCTGCTGCTGGGATCGGGCGATGCGGTCATCGGCATCAATCCGGCCACCGACGACATCCCCACCATCTCGCGCCTGCTCCACATGCTCGACGAACTGCGCATCGGGCTCGACATGCCCGGGCAAAGCTGCGTGCTCACCCATGTGACCAACACGCTGGCCATGATCGCGCAAGGCGCCCCGGTCGACCTGTGCTTCCAGTCGATCGCGGGCACGCAAGGGGCCAATCGCAGTTTTGGCATCTCGCTGGCCCTGCTCGACGAGGCGTATGAGGCGACACTGTCGCTGGGCCGCGGCACGGTGGGGCAGAACGTCATGTATTTCGAAACGGGGCAAGGCTCGTGCCTGTCCTCGGACACGCATCATGGCGTCGATCAGCAAACGCTGGAGTGCCGGGCCTATGCGGTGGCGCGGCGCTATTCTCCGCTGCTGGTCAATTCGGTGGTAGGCTTTATCGGGCCGGAATACCTTTATGATGGCAAGCAGATCCTGCGCGCCGCGCTCGAGGACCATTTCTGCGGCAAGCTGCTGGGCCTGCCGATGGGGCTGGACATCTGCTACACCAACCACGCCGAGGCCGATCAGGACGACATGGACACGATCGCCACCATGCTGGGCGTGGCCGGCGTCAGTTTTATCATGGGCGTGCCGGGGGCCGACGATGTGATGCTGGGCTATCAGTCGACCAGCTTTCACGATGCGCTGTATTTGCGCTCGGTGCTGGGGCTGGCGCCGGCGCCCGAATTTGCCGCATGGCTTGCCCGCGTCGGGCTGACCGACGAGAGCGGCACCCTGCTTTCGCCCCAGCCTGCGCTGGGGGCCATGGGCCGCGTGCCGGCACTGGCGGCGCTCTATGACTGAGGGGCCCCCCGCACCGGCCCTGCGCGAGAGGTTGCGGACGTTCACCACCGCCCGCGTGGCGCTGGGGCGCGTGGGCAGCGCGGTGCCAACCACCGCCATGCTCGATTTTCAACTGGCGCACGCAAGGGCACGCGATGCCGTGCACAATGGCCTGCCCCCCGGCGCACTGGGCGCCACCATTGCCGGCCACCGCGTGATCGAGGTGCACAGCCAGGCCGTCGACCGGGCGACCTATCTCATGCGGCCCGACCTGGGGCGCAGCCTTTTGCCGGGGGATGCCGACCGATTGCGCCAGGAACGCGCGCAGCTGGCCATCGTGATTGCCGATGGCCTGTCGGCAACGGCGGTGCTGGCCCATGCGCGACAACTGGCGCAAGCCATTGTCGAGCGCGCCGCGGGCTGGTCGGTCGGGCCGATCATTGTTGCGCATCAGGCCCGCGTGGCGCTGGGCGACCAGATTGGCGAAGCGCTGGGCGCCGACATGGTGGTCATGCTGATCGGCGAGCGGCCGGGGCTTTCGGCGGCCGACAGCTTGAGCGCCTATCTGACCTGGGCGCCCCGTCGCGGGCGGCTCGACAGCGAGCGCAACTGCGTTTCGAACATCCGCCCGCCACATGGCTGGGCCATCGATGCCGCCGCCCTCGAGATCATGCGCACGGCCAACCGCGCGCGGGCACAGGGCTGCTCGGGCGTGGCGATGCAGGGCAACGAGGCCCTGCCCGCGCCCGACTAGGCCGCCTATTCGTCAACGAATTCCTCGCTCCAGCCGCGCAGGATCTTGAACATGATCTTGCTCAGCTGCTCGCGCTCCTCAGCGCTCAGCACGCCGAACATCTTGTTCTCTTGCGCGACGAACGGGGCGAGCGCCTCCTGGTAAAGCGCGCGCCCCCCCTCGGTGATGGTCAAAATCGTGCGGCGGCGGTCCTGCGCGTCGATCTGCGCCTCGATCAGCCCGTCGTTGGTCAGGCGAATGACCGCGCGGCTGACGCTGTTCTTGGGCCGGCCAGTCAGCGCGCAAATGACATTGGCGGTCATGCCGCCCCAATCGTGCAGATTGGCCAGCACCGACAGCTCGTCACCAATCAGCCCGTGCTTTTCGGCAATGATATTGCGCGGCTCGTAGCTGTAGAAATTGGCGATCACGGCCATGCGAAAGCCCAGCCATTCGCCCGGCTCGGTCTGCATGCGCAGGCGCAGGGGGGCAGGAACGGCCGCCTTTTTACTGTCCTTCTTGCCGCTCGTCACAATGGCTGCCCCCCGATGGCGATAAGGTTGGCGATAAGGATCACGCATCCCCTTACGCAAACGTGCCTTTTAATCGGTCGGGCCAGCCGGGGCAAAGGGAACGCCAGACGCATTTCGTAAAAATCTCCTATTGACATAGTCCCATTTGGGTCAAATACTCGTCCCATATAGAACGAAATACAGGGACATTCCAAGAGCGCAACAGCCCTTATTGGCAACGCGGCAATGCGTTTGCCCCGAGGAGCCTCGCGCCCCGAGCCACCACAAAGGGGCAGCCAACAAACGCATCAGCGCGTTTGCGCGCGCCCTCATGCACCCTCACGTCCGGAGACAGACCATCATGCCAGCGCCCGACCGTCATGCCGAAAGGCAGCGCCTTCTTGCTCACATGGACGCCTATCTGCAGTGCCTGCGCCAGCGCGACTTCTCGGCGCTGAAATGCACGCCGGGCCTGCGCAACACCGATAATGGCGTACCCCTGCCGCTGGGCAATGGCTCGGCCCGCACGATCCGTCAGCTGCATGAAAAAGGGCAGTATTTCGTCGATGTACACGCGGGCCAGGTCGCGTTCTGGGGCGTTGCCGAGCAGATCGCCGGCCCCTTCATCTACGGCGTTCGCCTGAAAATCGAGGGCCAGTTGGTGGCCGAGATCGAGACCTTGCTGGTGGGCAACACCGACCCTTATTTCTTCCCGCAGGTGATCCTGACCAGTGATCCGGCCTTTCATGACATCGTGCCGCCAGAACAGCGCTGCGACCGGGGGGAACTGATCGACATCGCCAACCTCTATTTCGACGCGATCGAGCAGAATGACGGATCGCTCGTGCCGGTGCGCGACGATTGCCTCAGGCTCGTCAACGGCGCCGAGGACACGGTGACCGACGTAAGCGATATGGGCCAAAGCGAGGCGCATCGCGCGCTGGGAGTGCGCCAGCAGATGAGCGAGGGCCATTACGGCTACATCGAGGCGCTGCGCGGCCGCCGCTTCCCGCTGGTCGACGAGGAACGCGGGCTGGTCATCGCCCATGTGCTCTTTGACCACCCCGGCGACATTGGCAAACCCAATGGCGAGATCCCCTTTGGCCAGCCCAACAGCATGCTTGCCTTCGAGGCCTTCAAGATTGCCGGGGGGCAGATCCAGGCGGTGTGGGCCATCTGCTACACGGTCAATTACGGCATGGCCAGTGGCTGGCCACAGGAAGAGCACCTCGGCATTCTTGAAGCCGTATAGCAGCTGGCCGCGATTTCATGAGGGATACATAAGAATATCAAGGGGAAGACACGTGGCCGAACTCTATCGCAAAAGCCTGAATGCGCGCGCGCAACGCCGACGCCTGCTGGCAATCAGCAGCAGCGCCCTGATCGCCATACTGCCTGCCATCCTGCCCACCATTGCCAAGGCGCAAACTTCGGGCGCCCCCTCCACTGCAGATGCGCCGGGCGACATTGTCGTCACCGCCCAGCGCGACCGGCAGCTGGCCTCGAAAACGCCGATCGCCATCACCGCCATCAAAGGCGACGACCTGATGGCCAAGGGCGCCAACGACCCGCTCAAGCTGGCCAATGAAGTGCCCAATCTCGAGGTAAACCGCTTTTACGGGCTGCAGATCACCATTCGCGGTGTCACCAGTTCGAACATGTTCGCGCAGGGCGATCCCTCGGCCGCCTTCCTGCTCGACGGGGTCTATATCGCGCGGCCCCAAGAGCAGGAGGCCAGCTTCTTCGACGTTGACCGCGTCGAGGTGCTGCGCGGGCCGCAGGGCACGCTTTATGGCCGCAACACCACGGCCGGGCTGATCAACGTCATCTCGAAGCGCCCCACCGACACATTCGAGGCCTACGCCAACGTCGGCTACGGCAATTACAACGCCTGGCAGGCCGATGGCGCCATCAACCTGCCGGTGCGCGAAGGGGTCGCCTTTCGCATTGCCGGCACCTATGACCGGCGCAACAGCTATTTCATCAACGCGCCGGGCGACACGATCAACTCCAACCCGTTCCGCGACAATAAATCGGTGCGCCTGTCAGGCAAATTCGACTTCACCGACAAGATCAGCCTGTTCCTGACCGGCGACTACTCTTCGATGACCGGCATCAACCAGATCGTCGTCGATGGCTCGGCCTATTACGACATGAGCGATCCGGCCAATCCGCTCTACAAGGGCGGCAATGCCAGCCAATTGCTCCAGCGCGGCTATACCCAGCTCATCAACCCTTACGTCAACGACAAGATCTATGGCGTGACAGGCGAGCTGACATGGAATCTGGGCCGGGTGACGGCGACCTATGTGGGGTCCTACCGCCGCTTCGACCAGCATGAGGACATCAACGACCTGTCTGGCCAGGTCTCGCCCACCTACATCCGCGGCACCTTCGAGCAGAATTCGCAAGAGTTGCGCTTTGCCCTGAACGATGTCGCCCGGCTCAAGCTTCAGGTCGGCGCCATGTATTTCCGCGAAGTGTCGAAACAGCATTTCGACCAGCCCGACTATTTTGGCTACGACCATTTCATCCTGGATTACAACCCGACGAAATCGACATCGTACGCCTTCTTCGGCCAGGGCACCTACAGCCTGACCGACGCGCTGCACCTGACCGCTGGTGTTCGCTACTCGCACGATGCCAAATCGCAACTTGGCTGGACCATCACGCAATCGTCGGTTTACGGCGATGACCAGTATCTCAACGCCGCCCGCACCGCCTTTTCCAAGGTCACATGGCGCGTTGCGGCCGATTACGACATCGACAATCGCAACATGGTCTATGCCAGCGTCGCCACCGGCTACAAGGCGGGATCGTTCAACGACGGCTGCGAGGAAGGCGTCGTCATCAACGGCTATACCTGCAACCTGCCCCGTTCGCGCGGGCAGCTCTATTACAACCCCGAGAACATCACCGCCTACGAGATCGGGCTGAAGGGCCACCTTGCCGGCAATGTGCTGCGCTATGATCTGGCGGCCTTCTATTACGACTACCGCGACCTGCAGGTGGGCAGCGTGACCTATTACGCCGGCGCCGCCACCAGCCTGACGCAAAACGCAGCGCGCGCGCGGGTGAAGGGCATCGAGGCAGCGCTTACCGTCCAGCCCTCGCCGCGCAACCTGCTCTCGCTCTCGCTCAATTACCTCGACGCGCATTACGTGTCCTATCAGCCCGACCCGGCCGGGCCAGACTATGCCGGCTATCCGCTGGCCCGCTCGCCCAAGGTCACCGCCTCGGCCGACTATACCTATACGCTGCCGCTGGCCTCGGGCGCCTCGCTGGCGCTTAACGGGCGGATCAAGCTCAGTTCGCAATATTTCCTGGTCGACAGCACCTCGGGCGCCTCGTTCCGCCAGCCATCCTACACGCGCACCGATCTTTCGCTCACCTATAACGCCCCCGGCAATCGCTGGTATGTTCAAGGCTACGCACGTAACCTCGAGAACAAGGTGCTGGTCACGGGCATGCTCTACTTCGCCGGCGTCATGTCGATCATCCCCAGCGACCCGCGCACCTATGGCGTGCGGGCCGGCGTGAAGTTCTAGGCGTTCACACCCCACGAGTGGAGGCTGTCATGTACCCTTTCACCCCCGGCAGCTATGCGCCCCGCAACGGCTGGTATGTTGCCGCCTTCCTGCACGAGATCGGCGAGGAACTGCTCGAGCGCTGGATATTGAACGAGCCGGTCGTGCTCTATCGCAAGGCCGACGGCACGCCTGTTGCCCTGCATGGCCGCTGCCCGCATCGCCATTTCCCGCTGGGCAAAAGCCGGCGCGTGGGCGATGCGATCCAGTGCGGCTATCACGGCATCACCTTCGACAGCACCGGCGCCTGCACGCTCATCCCCAGCCAGGCTGCGATCCCCGGCGCGGTTCGCGTCCCTGCCTATCGGCTGGTCGAGCGCGGGCTGTGGGCGTGGATCTGGATGGGCGATCCCGACAAGGCGAACGAGGCGCTGATCCCGACGCTTGAGGAAATCGACTATGATGTGCCGGGGCTGACAGCCCACCCCTTCTTCTCGCTCGAGGTCGAGGGGCGCTACCAGTTGCTCAACGACAATCTGCTCGATCTGTCGCATCTGAGCTATCTGCACGGCACCTCGATCGGCACGCAAACCGATGCCGAAACCCCCGAGATCCGCGACATGAACGAGCGCCGCCTGTCGAGCCGGCGGATCATGGCCGACACCGCCATGACGCCGGTGCTGATGGACATGACCAATTATCGCGGCAAGGTCGACCGCGTCACCGGCATGGATTTCTACTTTCCCGGTTTTCATGCCGGCATCGGCGATTTCCGCATTGCCGCGGGCCATCCGCAAGCGGGCGAATATCTGCACAAGGGGCGCGTCTGGCACGCCGTCACGCCATCTACCCATCACAAGAGCCACTATTTCTTCGCCATGACCGTGACCGATATGGCCAAGGTCGACCATTCGGCCAAAATCGTGCGCAAGGTGCTCGACGAGGATATTTTCGCCACCGTCGAGATCGAGCGGATCGTGCAGGAAATGGGCGAGGACGCCCTGCCGCGCGAACTGATGATCCGCAGCGACCAGACCGCCGTGATGGGCCGCCGCGCCCTGCAGGCCATGATGGACAGGGAAAAGGCCGCGATCGCCGGCTGAACCACACGCTGAACCGCACACAGAGGAGACACACACATGCTGGCCATATCGAGGACCGCCGAACGCGAGCGGCTGATGGGCGTGATGCGCCGCTATCTCGACGCGCTGGTGGCGCATGACCTGCGCAGCCTGCGCTTTGCCCCCCATCTGCGCAACACCGAGAACACCGTTGAACTGCCCGTGGGCACCGGCATTGCCCGCACGATCAAGGCGCTGTGGGCCGACGGGCACTATTTCGTCGATGCCGCCACCGGCCAGGTCGAATATTGGGGCGTGGCCGAGGAGAACACCCGCCAGACCATGCTGGCCGTGCGCCTCAGGATCGAGGGCACGCTGATCGCCGAGATCGAGACGCTGAGCGTGCGCGGCAAGGGCGAGTATTTCAACACCGCCGTCGTGGCCAGCGGCACCCCGGGCTTCCACGAGGTGCTGCCCCTCGAGGCACGGGTGCCGCGCCAGCGCCTGATCGAGATCGCCAATCTGTATTTCGATGGCATCGAGCGCAGCGACGGCGCGATCGTGCCTGCCCGTGGCGATTGCCTGCGCCTGGTCAACGGCGCCGAGGATGCGGGGACCGACACCAGCGGCATGGCCGACGACCAGACCTATCGCGGCCTTTCGGTGCAGGAGCAGATCGGCAAGGGCTATTACGCCTATATCGAGGCCCTGCGCGGCCGCCGCTTCATCGTGGCCGACGAGGAGCGGGGCATCGTGCTGGTCCATGTCCTGTTCGACCACCCCGCGGCAAGCGAGGGCGAGGATGGCGTGCTGCCCTGGCCCGAGCCGAACACCGTGCTGGCCTTCGAGGCGTTCAAGGTGCGGGACGGGCTGATCGAGGCGGTATGGGCCATCGGCACCAGCCTGCCCTATGGTATCCGATCGGGCTGGGGCGACGGGCCGGCGCGCATGATCGCAGCCGTTGCCTGACACATTGTGCCTGACACATTGCCGCAAGCGAAAGCGACCGCATGACAAACGCCCCCTTGCCGCCGCGCCGGGCCATTCCGGCCCGCGCCCCCTTTCACGGCTGGGTGCTGCTGG
>DATMUT010000391.1:0-2924 GCA_035563755.1 Novosphingobium sp. | reverse complement strand
GAGGCGGTTGCCAGCATGGCGCGGCGCTTTGGCATCAACACGCCCATCTCGACCAACCCGTCGATGGTGCTGGGCACGAACGATGTGCGCGTGATCGACATGACCCGCGCCTTTGCCGCCGTGTCGGCCAAGGGCACCTCGGTCGAGCCTTATGGCATCGTGAAGGTGACGGGCGCGGATGGCCGCATCCTGTACCAGCGCCCGCAGGCGCAGGGGCAGACGCTGGTGGCGCCTTTCGTGGCCGCGGGCATGACCGATCTCATGCAGACGGCGGTGAACATCGGCACGGGCCGCGCGGCGCAGATCGGCCGCCCGGTGGCGGGCAAGACCGGCACCACCAGCAGCAGCAAGGACGGCTGGTTCCTGGGCTTCTCGAGCGGGGTGACGACGGGCGTGTGGATGGGCCGCGACGATGCCAAGGCCGTGCCTGGCCTGGCCGGTGGCGGGCCGCCCGCGCGCGCCTTTGCGCAATACATGCGCGTGGCCGTGGCGCAGCGCCCGGTCGAAACCTTCGATACCGAGCTGAAACTGCCCGAATGGCAGCTCGAGCCTGACGACATGGGCAATATGGTTGGCCCCGATGGCTACACCATTACCGACGGGCAGGGGCAGCCTGTGCAGGGCGGCGCCGATGGCAGCCAGCCCGATCAGGGGCAGCCGGTGGACCAGCAGGGCGACAATAACGGCCCTGCGGCCAACCCCGACTTCCTGGATCGGGCCACGGGCAGCAACCGGCCCAGCAGCAGCAACGACAACCGCCCGCAGCGCCGGATCGTGCCGCAGGCCGCGCCGGTCACCTACTGATAGACGCGGGGCGAGGGCATGGCGCCTTCGCCCCGCCTGTCAGGCGCAAAACAAAACCCCCGCCCGGTTGGCCCGGACGGGGGTTTTTGCTGCTTGCCCTTTGCGGGGCTGCGAGATCAGCGCAGGCGCAGACCGATGAACAGCGGCGGCTGGCCCGGGCGCGAGACCTGCAGGCTGATGGCGCTGCGGCCGGCGGCCTGCGCCGCGCGGATGCCCGCCTCGAGGTCGGCCAGGCTGGCCATGTTGCGCCCACCCACCGAGAGCAGGATGTCGCCGCGCTGCAGCCCCTTGGCCGCCGCGTCGGACGAAGGATCGACCGCATTGACAACCAGGCCGGTGGTGCTGTCGGGCACGCCCAGTTCGCGGGCGATGCGCGGGTTCATCTGCAGCAGCGAGAGGCCCAGCGACTTCTCGACCAGGCCGTTGCCCTTGGCCGAATTCTGGCTGAACGGCTCGCCGCCATCCTTGCGGCTGAAGCTCTGCTCCTGCGCCAGTTCCTCCTCGCTCGGGCGGCGGCCCACGGTCACCTCGATGGTCATGTGCTGGCCGCCACGCACCACCTCGACCGGGATGCGGGTGCCGGGCGCGGTGTTGGCCACCAGATAGGACAGCGACTGCGTGCGCGTCACGTCCTGGCCGGCCACCTTGACCACCACGTCGCCGGCCTTCATGCCGCCAAGGGCTGCTGCCTTGCCGGGTTCGACCTGCTGCACGATCTCGCCGCGGTTGTGGGCAAGGCCCATCGATTCGGCCAGTTCGTCCGACAGCGGCTGGATGCGCACGCCCAGATAGCCGCGCTCGATCGTCTGGCCCTTCATCAGCCGGTCGACGATGGGCGCCGCGATTTCAGCCGGAATGGCAAAGCCGATGCCAACGCTGCCGCCCGAGGGCGAGAAGATGGCGCGGTTGATGCCGATCACCTGGCCCTTCATGTCGAACATGGGGCCGCCCGAATTGCCCTGGTTGATGGCGGCATCGGTCTGCAGATAGCGGTCATAGGCGCTGCCCGAACCGATGTTGCGGTACACCGCCGAGATGATGCCCGCCGTGACCGTGCCGCCAAGGCCGAAGGGGTTGCCGATGGCCACCACCCAGTCGCCGACGCGCGCGTGGGCGCTGTCGCCAAACTTGACGAAGGGCAGCGGCTTGCCGGCGTTGATCTTGAGCACGGCAAGGTCGGAGGCCGAGTCCTTGCCGATCAGCTTGGCCGGATATTCGTTGCCATCGGGCAGCGTGACCGAGATCGACTCGACCTGGCCCTGCCCATCGGCGGTGATGACGTGGTTGTTCGTCACCACATAGCCGTCGGCCGAGATGATGAAGCCCGAGCCGAGCGACTGCGCCTCGCGGGTCTGGCCATTGCCGCCGCCCTGCGCGCCATTGTCGTCATTGTTGCCGAACAGGCCCTCGAGCGGGGTGCCGGCAAACGGGTTGCCGCCGCTCACGCGCACCTTCTGGCGGGTCGAGATGTTGACCACGGCCGGCTGCAATTGCTGCGTCAGATCGGCAAAGCTGGCTGGCGCGCCGCTGCGGGGCGCGATTGCCGACATTTGCTGCGAATCGTTCTGGGCCACCTGGGCCCCGGCCGGAAAGCCCGTCACCAGCGTCGCGGCGGCACCCCCCAGCAGCAGTGCACTTGTCAGTCCATAAGCGTATCGCACGTGTATCGTCCTTCGATGCCGTCTGTCGCTGCCTTTTGGTCAGTCGCAACAGGAATGGTTCACTCGGGGTTTGTCCTGAACCTGTTGGCCGATCCTGTCCGAGGAAATGGGATCGGCCAAGCCCTATTCACCGTTCCTGTCCTGAATGCAGTTTGAATGGCGCGGGTTCCGGCCCGCGCCTGGCTTGCATCATGCCCCGTCAGTTGCCCCTGCCGCCGCGGAACTGGCGCAGGTAGTCGTTGTCGGGGGTCAGGACGATGGTGCTGTTGGCCTTGTTCGCCGGGTTGGTGAAGGTCTGCTCGTAGCTCTTCATGGCGCGGTAGAAATCGTAGAAGCCCGGGTCCTTGCCGAAGCTGTCGGCATAGATCTTGGCGGCCTGCGCCTCGGCGGTGGCGCCAATGATGCGGGCCTGCTTCTGGCCCTCGGCGCGGATGGCGGTGGCCTCCTGGTCGCGGGCGG